>CAYIKX010000054.1:0-7314 GCA_964364025.1 uncultured Methanosarcinales archaeon | reverse complement strand
CTGGAGCAGATTAAGTGATTTAAACATTGTCTTTTATAGCAGTTTCTTATTTTTAATCTCCTTGCAGAAAACTTTTAATAATCCTTGTTATAAAAATTATATTTACATAAAAAAGAGGTAATGCATGAAGCATATTAATCCTAAAAGAAGTTCGAGATTAAACGGTATATTAAATATTTCTGTCTTTTTTGTGTCAATTTTTTAGAATTTATTTCATATTTAAGCTTCTTTCTTCAAAGCTTCTCTTATATTTTTTATTTGCTCTTCTGTAATTTCTGCAAGAACATCTTTTGTTTTGATAAAATATGTTTTGCAGTACCTTTTGGTTTCCTCAATTACTTGTTTATCAACAGGCCTATTGGCATAATATTGCAAATCTATTCTGGCAGAGAATGACTTTTCAATCATTTCAACATCTTTTTTATCATAAAAAATAGCAAGGTATTTTTTCATGAATGCTATTGAGCAAGAATGTATCTCGCATTTTATGCCTATGCGAAGCATCAAAGAATAAAGAGAATAATAAAATATATAGTAAGTTGTTGTGGCAGTCCAAATTTTACTTGCTTCAACCCCTTTCAGAATGTTTATAGACTCTTCGGCCATTTTTATGTAAGAGTCAGACATTACGCTATTTGGAGTTATAAACTCTAAACCATTTTTCTGCTGAAGGCACCATTTAACTGAAGCCATAGTAATTCGTCCATAATAAATTTATAAATGATTCAAGGCCAAATATAATGATATGGCAGCTTATTATCTCTTTGCATAGATTGTTTTTTTGTTCAATTAGCCTAACCCATTCCGACTTCGTAAAATATTTTATGCTGATATCCAAGTCAAATTTATCTCCTTGTGTACCATAATCATTATTTTTTCTTTTGCCTATGATAAATATGTCTAAATCTGAATTTTGTTTTTGCATGCCTTTGGCATAACTTCCAAAAATTCCAACAATCCTGTCATCTTCCTTAAAAAGATGGGCAATTTTCCTCTGCTGGGCAAGGAATTCAATTTTTCTTGACAATTCTGCTATAGCAATTATGCTTCTAATCTCCGAGTAGTCGGTATTTAAGCGGTAATATTTCAATACGCCGTGCTTTCTTGATTTTAGTGTAGATTTTTCTTCCAGCTCTTCTAATGCCAAAGCAATGCCTTTTTGGCTCAGTTCAACCCTGCCTATAAGTTCGCGTCCGTATATCTCTCTATTGTAATCGCCTAAAAATTGCTTTATAATCTCAAAATATTTATTGTGTATCATTCTACACAATTGTGTAAATAAGTACATATTTAAGCTTTTTGGTTTTCAATCCGGCATATAGAGCTTGAAGGCGTGAACTTCAAAGGATTTAGGGGAGAATTTTGTTATTTGGTTAATTCCAACACTGATGCAGCTTGGTAAGTTTTTTATTTTTAATCTCCTTGCAGAAAACTTTTAGAATAAAATTACTTTAAAAAGAGAGAATATTTAAATAAACTTTCTTACACTTAACTTATTATGAATCTTATATATCTCGCCTTGGGATTCGCACTCAGCGACTTTTTTTACACTGTAATAGCTAAGAAATTATTTCTTAAACATTATCGCCCATTCGATATAATGAGATTTTGGATGATTTTTACCGGATTTGTTTCATTGATTGGACTGTTTTTTGTCGGTATAAAGATAAATTCGTCTTTTTTTTATTTTGGCTTGATAGGCTTTACTATTTTTACTATGTTAGGGCATTTCTTTCAGTTGAAAGCTATTAAAGAATTGCCAATTTCGATAGTTGCTCCATTAGGTGCATTTTTTCCACTTATCATGATCCTTGTAGGAATTGTGACTATTCGAGAGATACCGACATTGATAGGTTTTATAGGAGTTGTATTGGTATTTGTTGGAGCATATATCATTAATATTAAAATTAGCCAGTCTTGGTTCGAACCTTTATCGTATCTAGTGAAAGACAAACGTGTTTGGTTCAAACACTTTGCCAATCTGTTTTGGGCCTTTGCCGCAGTTTTTTTAAAAATTTCTCTGAACAATTCTGAACTTTTTTCCGGAATATTTATTCTGAGTGTTACTGTTGGTATTGTTGCACTTACAAGTGTGTCTTTTAAGCCGCTTCAAAAAAATTTTCTAAGGAGTAAAGAAATCTTAATGTCTTTAGGATTTTTCAGAGTTTTACAAACTTTGTTCCAGTGGATATTACTAAGTGTTACTCTTCTTGGCTATGGCATCAGTCTAAGTAACATCAGTTTAATATTAATAATATTTGCTGGAAAATATTATTTCAAGGAAAGGCAGGGATGGGAAAGAATAATTGGCGCTATTGTGGTATATTTAGGTATCCAACTAATTTTGTTATTTGGGTGACTGCAGAACTGATGCCGTTTTGTACATCTCTTCTATTTGCGCTTTGTTGTTTCCAACAAATAATAGAGCAAATCTTTGCTGAGGCTCCAAAAAATATGGTATATTTAATGGTATTATACCAATTTTTTGACGAGTATTATACCAATAGTCTCCAATGGTTCTATTAAGAAATTCAAAACTCAGATTTGGGTTTTTTAATCTGAATTTTCTGAATCTGTACGGTTTTTTATCTATAGGAAATTCTGCTGGGTAATATGATATAGGGTATCTTGCATTAATTTCGCAGAATCTTATGTCACCTTCTGCATTTTCCATAAACTCAAAATCAACTGGGCCGCGATAGCCTAAATTTTGAAGTACGCGTGAGAATTGTATTGAAAAATCTAGGATTCTTTGTATACTTGTGCTTTCTGAAGGAGAATAACTTTCTACATATTCCATATTATCAACTTTTCTGTCATGCCTATATTTAAGAGAAATATTTTCATCATCGATATAGAAACATACTGAAGGTGCTAAAATATGATCAAAAAATGGCTCTACTATGAATAACCCTTGTCTCTTTACTTCTTGCGATGATATAAAAGATTCTGAATAACATTTTCTTAAAAATTCTCTTATATCTTGGCTATTGGTTATGATTTTGGAATTCATGCCCATCTGACCATATTCTCCTTTCACAACTACTCTGCCATTTCTCAACAATTTTCGTATTGCTGACTCTATACCACTTATCTCTACAACATCGTAATCTTCTGGTAGGAAAGAAGGATTTACTCTGCTGCACAAATCATAAGATTTAGCCTTGCTTTTAAACCCTAAAATAGCTTCAAATACATCTCTTGGATTTAATCGAGAACCATACAATCTAGCATTAAGTGAATTTAACAAGAATTCTAAAGAGTTATAATTTTCATATATTGAAAAAGGTTTAAGGCTGTTGGGCCCTTCTTTTCTCAGTTGTTCTGCTACATTACCTTGATTAGTTGGTGTGATTAATAATGGATTTTGTACACCCATAATATTCTGCCAGAAATTTCTAAAAAAATCATTAAATAATCTTCTTTGCACATCATCAAAAATCCTATGTTCATCTTCGGCAAATATGACTTTATCTCCTTCAAGGCACAAACAATTCAATGCATAATGAAACAAGTATATATCTTTCATTTTTTAGTTATTCTTTTAAAGTTGATAAAATTACTAATGAGTTAATAACGTGTGTTTCTCTAGGAAGCGCATATTCACCTAAAGTTTTGTATTTAACTTTAAGCCTATCCTCTAATTCGAATTTAGGATACACTAATCTTCTCATATCTTCAGGAACTGATCTAACTGCAATAAGTGAGGCTGGTATTGTGTAAGGATGCATATTACTTAAGATAGTGTTTTTCTGTTGACTTGAACTTCCTACCAACGCTGCAATAAATACAATTTCGCTAATTGAAATCTCTGATTGAACTAAGGCATCTAAGTCTGATATATCGTGATGGCTTACATAAATATCACTTATACCTAATCTCAAAAGTAGTCTTTTTGCATATTCAACAAATTCCTTATCTCTATCAATACATCTAATTTCTAAAGATGGCTTCTTTTCTTTAAACATGATTGCAGTTAAAGGTAGAGCACCATTTCCAATGAAAAGCAACTTTTTACCATCCAAATCGATATATTCTCTTAGTTGTTGTAGCTCGAAATCTGTTAGTTGAGCATAATTTCCATAATAAGGAAATTCTCTTATGTCTTTTTCACCTGAAATAATTTGATTTGCCCAATATCTTTCAAGTTCGATTTCGCCTGCACAACATAAGTCAATCAAGCTTTGCAATGTTCCGTCTTGCTGTAATTTTCCTATTACTTCATTGGATATGCTAGAGTCAGAAGTCAAAACTAAATCCACCAAAGAAGAAAATAATGTTGATATAGTAGCATTTGGACATAATTCTCTTTGGGCATGTAATTGATTAAATATTGAATATATCTTTTGCACAAATTGGTCTACTAGAGCCTTTTCCATATTTACTTCATCAATTTAAACATTGTTTTTTTGATGGAGCAGTTTTTTATTTTTAATCTCCCTGCAGAAAACTTTTTCAGTATATCTTTCTTGCTTGCCCCTTACCCTCACTTTCTTTAATTCGCATCTAAACTTCCTTTTCCCGAATCTTACAATTCGTTTCATTTTTTGTTTTTACTATAGAGTGAATAAGATATTTAAATAATTTGTGCTTATATTTTATTAAGTTTATATAAAAATATGAACTATTACCACTATTTAGTTGCTAAAACCGAAAGATTTAAATATGGGAAAAATATAAAAGCTACTTATGGACCTAGACTCTATAGTAAAATTCAATACACTTGCTGCCGCTATTAGAAGGGATTATAACTTAAGGGCAACAATCAGACATAGGATTAGCAGAGGAGAATATTTTTCTAAAAACGCCTACATCACAGAACAGAAAAACATTGGAAGGTTAGTCGCGCCTTATATAGGCACACTGTATTTAGCACTTGCTGTTGCTTATGTCAAGGCAGTCTATCATAGGCCACTTACTAGAAGGGAAGCTATGTTGCTGCCATTAGCCTTTTCCTTGGCTTGTGGAGGCAGCCCCGCTGCACCAGATAACCCAAACCCACCACCAAACCCAATTCCTGTTCCATTAGATGCTGTGGAATTTGAAAATTCAATAGTGGACTTAATCAATTCTAAAAATCAACCTGGTACTGGAGAAATTTATATTCCTGGCGCAGGTTCGCAACAGAGCGGCTTGACTGTAGGCATTCAAAACGGCAAATATGGAGTTACAAAGGATAAGGGTCTTGTGCCTGGGGCTTATCCTGGCATGAAGATATCAGCACCTGGATTTGGAATTGAAAGAGAACTTACTGGTATTGTAACTCCTGCAGGAATTGAAGTAAACCTAATGGATGGTAGAATTGAAACTCCATTAAATGTTATAAGGCAGAATGGATTTGATCAAAGCCTGTATGAGCAGCTTTTCCTGAGGTTCCTCAATCATTCGCAGAGGCATACCAGCAGATTGGACTTTGGCGTTTTGGATTCCAATTTGTATAGAGTGTCTAATGCTGGCAATACAATGGAAATAGTAGGTCCTTATACGATGAGGAAAACTTCCAAGACAACACTGTGGGATGTTCTCAGAAAAGATGTTGAATTTTGGAGTGACGGATTTTATTCAGCAGCTGACCTTAGGGACGAAAATTCACTTCCTTCTTATGTAAAGGTACAGAGTAGAGGGGATAATATACCAGATAAAAGCGCAAGAACTGAAAAGTGGTTTTTGATATTTCCGTTAGAAAATATACCTGAAGGGTATGCAATTGCCCAATCAGATTCTACTACTGACAACATATCCTATGCATTTATGGGATTTCATTCCACTACCAATATGCCCAGAGTCAGTTGGACTCGTGATTTGAGAGAATCGTTGGGTCTAGCAGAAGTAAGAGAATTAGGGGTGGATAATAATGGAAATCCTCTTCCTGAAATGAGGAAATATGCTAGGGCTTTGTACGGCAGGCCTCCAAGGCATGCACTTCCTGATAGGATTGTTTGATTTCTATTAATCTGAGAAATAAATCAAAAACCGAAAACTTTTAATAATCCTTGTTATAAAAATATATTTAATCTAAAAAAGAGGAAGTATGAAGCATATTAATCCTAAAAGAAGTTCTAAATTTTATGTCCTTTTGAACATTTCATTATTTTTATTCTCATTATTTTTGTTTTCTTCTGTTTTAGCGCCTGATGCTGAAGCGATGTGCGAAGGCAGGTGTTGAAGCTCTTAAAAACGAAACATTTATATAATAGATATTACAATAATGTAATATATGTTACAAAAAAGTAGTATCTCTAGGACGGCAGAAATTTTTTTTATTTATCCTACAAATGAGCATTACCTTATGGATATTAGCAGGCATATAAGGTTAGCACATACTTCAGTTAAGAAAAATCTCAAAATGTTGAAAAAAACGGGCCTAATCATAGAGACTTTAGAAAAAAAGGGAGGCAGAAAATATCCTATTTATAAAGCTAACAGGGACAACAAAATCTATAAGAAATATAAAATTATTTATAATCTCACCTCTATTTTTGAATCGAATCTGACAGAATTCATAGAAAAAAAACTAATGCCTAAGTCCATTGTGGTATTCGGAAGTCATCGAAGAGGTGAGGATACGGAGAAGAGTGATATTGACATTTTTGTTGAGTGCAAAAGGGAAGGACTAAACCTTGCTGAATTTGAAAAAAGACTTGGAAGAAAAATAGAGCTACACTATAAAGAAAATTTTACTTCTTATCCAAAAGAATTAAAGAATAATATCATCAATGGAATAGTGTTAAGTGGATTTTTAGAGGGATATAAATGATTACAAAAATCAAGCCTGACAATCAAAAATCAGCAGCCCTTAAAAAAATGGCAGAAATTAGTCTCGAGAGATTAGAAAAAACCAATATGGAAGCGTACCCCAGCAACACCTTACTTGATTATTACGATGCCATTCATAAGCTGATGGAAGCGCTGACATTAAGGGATGGGATCAAGGTAAGAGGTGAAGGAGCGCACCAAGAGCTTATTGACTATATTGCGAAAAGGCACTTTGATGAAAAAACAATACAATTCCTGCAGCAAATGAGGGACTACAGAAACAGAATCTCCTATGAGGGCTTCATGATTCATAAGAATTATATTAAGTTGAATAAAAGAATGATTAAGAGAATAATTGCAAAATTGTTTGAAAAGCTAGAAACTTAGCTGTACATTCATAATTTATTTTGGCACAACTCTAATCAAAAGATTTTTGTCTTTGTCCTACTAATTTTAATAAAAGAAAACAGTGAATAACGTTAATTATTTTTTTTCTCTTTGCAGAAAACTTTTTCAGTATATCTTTCTTGCTTTCCTCTTACTCTTACTTTCTTTAAT
>CAYIKX010000053.1:0-7323 GCA_964364025.1 uncultured Methanosarcinales archaeon | reverse complement strand
AATGCTTTTTGCTGCAAGCTTTCTTTTTTCTTCCAAAGCTGCAATTGTTGTTGTTGGCGGCAATGTGTTAGGCATATCAAGAATTGTAGTTACGCCACCTTTTGCTGCTGCAAAACTGCCTGTCAAGAAATCTTCTTTATGCGTCAATCCTGGCTCTCTAAAATGAACATGGCAGTCAATTAATCCAGGGAGAACAAAATTTTGTTTAGCATCAATTACTTTTTCTGCTTTAAATTCCTTATTTGTTATTTTTGATATTTTTCCGTTTTTTATTAAGATATTTTTAACATATATCTTATTATTTATTAGTATCCTGCAATTTTTAATTAGAAGTGTCATTTTATTGATGAATGGTATGATATTCCTTTATCGTCACTTTCCTTCCGCTTTTTAATCTCGCAAAATTTCCGAATTCAGGCATCTTGCTTAATTGCTTTGAATTAAAAACAGGCCCGTCTATGCATGCAATTTTGTCGTTTATCATGCACTTTCCGCAAATTCCAAAGCCGCATGCCATGTATCTTTCAAGAGAAGCTTCGCACTCAACTTTATGCTTATTGCATATTTCAAAAACTTTTTTCATCATTATCTCTGGACCGCAGGTATAAACAATCTTAATTTTCCTATTTTTGTTTAAAACTTCCTCTAAAGCCTCTGTTGTGAATCCTTTTCTTCCAAAGCTGCCGTCATCAGTTGTTATTAGCATATTTTTATTCTTGTATCTTTTAAGATAAATCAAATGTCCCTTGGTTCTTGCGCCATGAATTATAACTGGATTTTTTAGAGCATCAATCAAAGTGGACAGAGAAGCCATTCCAACCCCGCCTCCTACAGCGCATGCATTTTCCTTTGTAGAAAAAGGATTTCCATAAGGGCCTCTAATGCCGAGCTTGTCGCCTTTTTTTAACTTATCTAGGGTACTGGTGAATTTACCGACAACTTGTGATGTAAAAGCAAACTCTTTTTTATTCCAGTAAGAGACTGCCATTGGCTTTTCATCAACTCTAGGCAGCCACACCATAACAAACTGTCCTGGCTTGCATTCAAGATGATGTTTGAAGAAAAAAGATTTTTGTCCTTTGCCTTCTTTGACTACATCACTCACTTCTAGCATTACCGGGATTTCGGTTCTGCGGTCATCTCTTTCTTTCATTTTTTACTCGTGCAAAATTTGGTGCAGTTAATATACACTTCATCAGAATTAAATTTTGATTTGCAATTCTGAATACAATCCAAACATTTTTTTTGAAACTCTTGGTCAAAACTACATTTAAAATGTCTGACTTTACAATTTTGACTACAAAAGGTTTCTGGTGGTTCTGGTTCTACTAAATCAACTAATATCCTTCCCTTTTTCGCCCATGGAAAAGCTGGAATTGTTATGCATTCAGTAAGCATATCATAACATTGAGAATCAAAAATAGCAAAATTAAACAGAGGAATAACAAAAGAGACAAGTATTATTATCGATATAATCAAGATTAATATAGGATATATTACTCTTTTATCCATGCGCGCAACCTCTTATCTCATTCAAGCTTTTGACTTTGTTCTTCTTCATCCATTGCTCCATTTCATCACAAACTTTTTTGAAAATATCAATTCCCCTGTAATAAATTCCTGTTCCTATGCCGACTGCAGTTGCGCCTGCCATGAGCATTTCCAAAGCATCCTTGCCATATGTAATGCCTCCAGTCCCTATAATCGGAATTTTTACTGTTTCATATATTTCATAAACGCATCTTACAGCAATTGGCTTCAATGCAGGACCTGAAACTCCCCCAATCTTGTTTGCCAAAATGGGTTTTCTGGCGTCGACATCTATAACCATTCCAGCTGCTGTGTTGATTGCCGTTATCGCATCAGCTCCTGCTTTTTCAGCAGCATGTGCAATCTCCTTTATGTCATAAACATTCGGGCTTAATTTGATGCTTACTGGGATTTTGCCTGTATTTTTTTTGACAGCTTTTGTTACTTTTGCAGTTAATTCTGCATCTGCGTAATATGGCTTTCCATAGTCAAGATGGGGGCAAGAAATATTAACCTCAATCATTGCCGGCTTAAGCAAAGACATTTTCCTTGCAACTTCGCCAAACTGCTCAATCTTGTAGCCGTAAATGCTGCTGATGACAGGAACGCTTAAGTTATCTAACCTCTTAAAATCCTTCATTGCAGAATCAATTCCTTGCCCAGGCAATCCAACAGCATTTAGGAAAACATCATCGTAGCCAAACATTGTCGGGTTTGCATTTCCAGCTCTTTCTTCATGGCAAAGCGATTTTAGAGTTACAGCGCCTGCTCCCGATTTTCCTATCCTATCAAAACTTTCCTTTGTCACGCCAAGAATTCCGGAAGCAAGAATTGTGGGGTTTTTTAGCTTGATATTGCATAGCTTTGTTTGCAGCATTTTAAAATTAAGATTTTGATATTATTGAATAAAAATTTCAATCTGTCGCTTCGCGACAATAATTTGTGCTCGGAAAAATTCCTTTTGCCATTGAATTTTTCCTCACAATTTTATTTTTCGTGGGATGAGCGAAGCGAATCCTACATTTTTGATGAAACTTATCGAAAATGCAAAGCATTTTCGGGAAGTCTCGAAAATCTTTGATTTTCTCAACTTTTTTTGAAAAAGTTTCCCGCCGAGATGCTTGCGAGAACGCTCGCAAGCTCGCATTCAAATTCAACTCGCGGAAGGGTTGTTTTATATTATCTCTATATCATCTTTGCTCATGCTTCTTTCGCAATAATGGCACTTGACTTTGAGCGGGTCTTTTTTGACGACGTAAAATTTTGTTGCTACCTGCTCGTTGTTTGTTATGCAAACGGGATTTGAGCATTTTATTACATTATCCACAACATCAGGCGCTTTGACTTTTATTTTTTCTTTGACCTGATAATTTTTTATTATATTGACAGTTGCGTCGGGAGCTACAACAGCGATTTTGTTTACCTCTTCTGGCGTTAAGCTTTTTCCCCCCACCTTCACAATTCCCTTTTTTCCTACCTTCTTGCTTTGAAGATTTGTGGCTATCGATACAATACCTTTGTGATTTTCTAAGTCGAGAATTTCAGCAACCTTGAAAGTGGCATCTGTTGGAATGTGGTCTACGACAGTGCCTTCCTCTATCGCGCTTATCTTGAGTTCCTTCTTTATCTCTTCTTTTGGGGCGTTGGCTACTTTCTTTGCTTTTATTCTTTCTTTTTTTCTTTTAGTTCTTCTCTGTACTTGTTTTTTCTTTTTTCTTTTTGCCATTTTACTTTATTTTTCCTAGCACTAAAGCAAGCAATGCTTTTCTGACTGGGATGCCATTTGCAGCCTGCTCAAAATATGCTGCATGGCTTGTATTATCAACACTTTTATCAATTTCGCTGACTCTTGGCAGAGGATGCATTATCTTCAAATCCTTTTTAACATGCTGCAGGAATGCCCCATCAATTCTGTACATGTCCTTGAACTTTTCATATTCAAGAGGGTCTGGAAACCTTTCTTTCTGTATTCTTGTTACATACAGGACATCAAGCTCTTTGCTGAATCTTGTTAAGTCGCTTGTCTTGTAGTATTTTACCTTTCTCTGGAACAATTCATCAAGATAGCTTTCAGGCATCTGCAGCTCATCAGGCGCTATGAAGTAAAAAACCGGATTGAAATGAGACAAAGCTATTGCAAGGCTATGAACAGTCCTTCCATATTTTAAGTCGCCGACAAAGCCAATGTGAAGATCTTCCAATTTTCCCTTTATTTTAAGTATGGTATACATGTCCAAAATGGTTTGGGTTGGATGCTGGTTCGAGCCATCGCCTCCGTTAATTACGGGGATAGAGGCTGCTTCTGCGGCAAGCCTTGCAGAGCCCTCAAGAGGATGCCTCATGACAATGACATCGGCATATTGCTCTGTCATCTTTATGGTGTCCCATAAAGATTCTCCTTTTTGTATGGAGGTTGTACTTGAAGCGGAGAATCCGATTATTTCCCCTCCCAACTGCTCCATCGCAGACATAAAGCTAAGCCTTGTCCTGGTTGACGCCTCGAAGAATAAGGTTGCAAGAATCTTCCCTTTTAGGAGGTTGTTTTTAGGCTTTTGCTCAATCTGCCTTACAACCCTAAGAATGTATAAAAGCTCTTCCTTTGAGAAATCATTTATTGAGATTATATCCTTGTTTTTGAAGTCCATACTAAAAAAAAGAATTAGTAAGTCGTGGTATATAAACATTATGATTTGAGTATACAAAAATGGTCAAAATAGGCTGTTTTTAGAAAAAAGGATACCCTATAGGCAACGTAAAGGATATGCATTTAGTATTTAAGGATTGTGGTTTTTAATTTGTAGTTATTTATTAGTAGTTACAAACCGAAAGATTTAAATAGACAGTTGACAAATCCAATTTTTATATATGGCAATCGACAAGAAAATCCATGATATATTTTCAGAGCAACCTTATGACGGATTTCGAATACTGGATAGACTAATATCAGCCAAACCTTCATTAAATTTAGATACTTTAATGGCTGTTGATAGCGCTAAAAGAATTTATGAGGAATATCGTGGAAGTGTAATGAGGGATTTTGAAGATGGCAAACCTAAAGACAGAACTGCAGAAAGGATCTTAAGTATTCCTTATCCTATGGCCGATGTGCGAAAAAATGAGCCCAATCCAGAAAAGATAAAATTGGGTTATTATTTACTTCAAGTTTCTCCACCTAAATTATTTTTACGTGCACTTTTATATGCGATGACTCTAGAAAATTATGGTAAACCAATTACCAGATACGAAAAAAGAAGACTAGACAGAATTTTTGTTCCATTTGAAAGAGAACTTAGAAATGCACCTAAAAAACCCCTTCCTCAAACTTTTCCTGGTTTGTCTAGAGCAATTGAAGATGCTTGTTCCAATTTACTGGCTTCTATTAAAAATTTAAATGAGGAAGTAAAAAAAATGCCAATTGTGGAAGTAGAAGTACAGTATGGGTTTGGATACATATTAAATCATGTTTGGAAAAATGAAATAGCTGGTATTCTTAGTGTCTTAAGATATTCAAGATAAATAACAGCTAAATTATTTCTAGTTTTAAGCTTTTTATGTTCTTTCTTAAATAAATGATTTTATTTATTAAAAAAGATGAAGGATCAAATCAAGAAAAAGATGAGCCATTTTAATATCACTCAGCCAACAAAAATTCAGCCTTGATTGGCACTACTTTTTTATCAGCCTCGTCTTTAAACCATTTCTCAAAATTTATTATTGAAAATCCAACAACCTTTTTTGTTTTAGGATCTACTCTTACAAAAAAATCGTCATCAACTTCCCTTGATATAGCTTTTTTAGGCTTGCCTATAGATATATCTAGTATGTCGCCTTCCTTATCAAATGAAAATGTTAATCTTTTTTCCATCTTATATCTCCTTCTTTAACCCTGTCTGTTATGTAGCACGTCAACAACATTAAGTCGCTTGTTCTAGCTACGACCAATAGGTATTTTCCTTTATAAATATCTTTATAATAATGGTAATATAAAAATGTATCTTTGTCTCTTTTACTTCTTTTGACCAAATCTGGATTTTTCAGGACTTCTAACAATCTATTTTTATAAGGCTTGACTTCTGGATGCTGCTCAATTATATGATTCCAACGCTTATTTGTAAGTCTGAATTTATCGCTAAATTTATCTGTAAACTCTTCCATTCTTTTTAACTCTGTTCCTTAGCACACCTTTCGCATAATAGAGAACCCTTTACCCTCATTATATCTTCAGAATAAGCGCCGCAGCCCTGGCATATCGCTTCATTTGAAATTATTCGGTTGATTGGCTTCCTTGTTTCCTCTTTTAATTCAAATTTTTCAACAAGAAGCTCGAATAATTGAGGCTCGATTTTTAAAACATCTTTTAACGTCAACAAACCAACCATCTTGCCATTGTCAACAACAGGCAAATGCCTTATATTTGAGTCTCTCATTATGATTAAGGCGTCATAAATATCAGCATTTGGAGAAATTGTCTTTACTTTTTTTTCCATGAAGTCCTTGACTTTTTTTGTCAGGGGATTTATGCCTTTTGCAACAACTTTTCTAACGATATCTTGCTCTGTTATTAGACCTATTGATTTGTGGTCGTCTTTTATGACTAAAGCGCCTACATGATTTTTTGCCATTACTTTTGCGCATTGCTCTAAAGATGCATCTGGGCTTACAGAAATCGGCTTAGTAGTCATGCAGTCGTAAACTTTGTAGCCTGTTTTCATAAAAAAAGAATTGATTTTGAAGTTTATTAAGTTTTCGGAATGAAATATTTTTGAAAATATATTATTTTATAGAATTTTATTTTTAGATTCTATAATTTATTAAATTAAAAATAATCCAAGAATTCTAATACCCCATCAAAATTTCTACATCCTTGCCGAATATTCTTTTCAAGTCCTCAAAAATTGGCTCTTTAATGGAAGTTTTTTGAGGAACTTCAACTTTAGCAATAGCCTTCTCCAGTTCCTCGAGCGAGCTTTTCTCAATTGTTGATAAGCTTCCATCAGCATTTATCCCTGCTTTGCTAATTTCTTTTTCTTCGCTGTCAATATCATAAGTTATGTAAGCCTCATTATTAAGCAGAATTACCTCTCCAAATTTATCGCCATGCTTTACTCTTATTTTCAGCCTTTCCAGTTCCCTGCTTCTTTTCCTTTGCATATACTCGACAAGGAATTTTATGAATGTGCTTGAGTCAAGATGTATCTTGTCTATCTCAACTTTTGATAATTTTTTCTCATCATAGTCTTTTTTTGCCTTTATGATTTCCTGCAGCACCCTTAGGAATTTTGAAGGCATTTTTCCTTCGGAAACCAGCTTGTCCTCAACAAGATGCACAATTTCATTCTCTTTTACTTTTTCGACCCCTTCCAGCCTCAAGACGTCCCTGAGCACTGTTATTATAGTGTCGTAAATATTCTGCATCTCCTGCTCTTCCCTTATTTTTTCAATCTGGGTGAACAGCCTTTTAATTCTCTTGAGGTATTTATCGCCGTCGCTTAAAAGCTCGTCTATTTCTTTTCCGCCTAATTCTTTTTTTTCACCGTGCTCGATAGCCTTTCTTACCTCGACTATTCTTTCAAGAATCTTGACAAATTTATCTTCCAGCAGCTTTTCTTTGCTGACAAAAATGTCCCTCATCAAAGCGCCGGTTTCTTTTGGAGAAGGGGGGGCAACTCCGTAAAGCATCAAGGCTGCCTGGCTTGGAGTAAGCAATGCATAGTATATATCTTCCAAGCCAATTTCGTATAATTTCAGCTGCACCCTTCTTATAACCTGCTCGCCAGAGCCCATAAAGATATC
>CAYIKX010000052.1:0-7463 GCA_964364025.1 uncultured Methanosarcinales archaeon | reverse complement strand
TGCAAAAGTGCATTTATTTTTATTGCCTTATACTGTCATACTTTTGATATTTTACCTCATAATCAGGCTAAGCAATATGCTGGTGTTTAAGTATTCTGGAGCTGTGTTCAGCGTATTGCTAATCGCCTATGCCGCTGTTGTCAGATACTACACTTCTGAATTGGTTTTGAAAATACAAAAGTTATAAAACCGAAACCTTTATAAATATTATATATGATTTATATATAAATATATCCTTTTCACTATTAAAATATATATAAAACAAATATATTTCATATATAAGATGAAGTACACCAAAAAGCTGATTAAGACAAGCGGCGGCTTAGTAGTCAGGGTTCCTTCTGATATTATAAAATTGCTCAATTTAACCGAAAAGGATTATGTTGAAATAGATTTAAGCAAGATTGACTTGAAATTATTAAGAAAATCAAATACAAAATGAAAAAAAGAGGCAGATACTTTACAGGCTTAAAATCGCAGGTAGCCATATTCCTGGTCATGGCTGTAATAATATTATTGGCAGGGCTGCTTTATTTTTTCTATCAAAAACAGGCGTCTGAGAAAGAAATTGAAGTTGTGCAGCCGGAATTAGTTCCAATAAAATCCTATGTTGGGGAATGCATAAAAGGCATTGCACAAGACGGCTTGGAGAAGATTGGATTAAGCGGAGGCTACATAAATGTGCCTCAAAAAATAAATAACGACCCCAGGGCGTATTTATCAGCTTTCTCAGCTTCAGGCTTCAAACTGCCGTATTGGTGGCATGATGGAATAGATTCAATCCCGCCGGAAGATTTCATAAACCAGCAATTAAGGGGGCATATCAAGAATGAATTAAAAAGCTGCTTAAATAATTTCGAGCCGTTTAGTTCGACATTCGAAATAAACGAGCTAAAAGGTCCTGTAGTTGATGTGCAATTTAATGAAGATGATGTTTCTGTTGTGCTGAAGTATCCGCTTGAAATTATCGGCAAAAATAGCAATTTCAGGGCGCTAATTGAAAATTTTGAATATAATGCGCCAATCAGGTTCAGGAAAGTTTATGAGATTGCCAAGCTGATTATGGAGCGCGAAAACAGGGATTACTTCTTGGAAAAAAGAACCATTGACCTTTATTCGATGGACACAGACATACCGACGACAGATATTGAGGTTAGATGCAAGGCAAAGACATGGCAGCTTAGCGATATAAAGGAGAAATTAAGGACTTTGCTAAGGGTAAATTTGCCTTACATCAGGATAATAGGGACTGACTACAATCCAAACTTATATGTGCCGAATCCTGATGGCAAGGGGATATATTCGCAGACATATTTCCAGCAGCATTATCTATGGGAAATAGACAAGAACCCAAAACCCACGAAAATCAACGATTTTCGGGGAGATGAACGCGAGCATGCACGTTCTCGCATGCAACTCACAGAAAATCCAAGAGATTTTCCCGTGTACAAAAACATGAAAGTAACATTCACATATGACAACTGGCCACTGCAGATAAATGCACGTCCGAGCGAAAATGGAATTTTAAAATCAAATGCAGAGCAGGGAGCAGACTTGCTTAAATTTTTCTGCCTGCACATATGGCATTTTACTTATGATGTGGATTACCCGGTTTTGGCTACGATTTTCGACCAGGAAAATGAAAATAAGCAATATCAATTCAACTTTGCATTTAAAGTGAATGTAGAGCATAACCAGCCAAACAGAATAAGCAAAGGCAAAACACTATTTGAGTTTGCTGAAGATGTATCATCAGAGGCTTATTGCAGTGATGTTCAAAATCAAATAACAGTCTTTACTGTCAATAATGCAAGTGGGGAAGATGTAAAGGATATTAACTTGACATTTGTGTGTGGAAGGTTCTATTGCGATATGGGCCAAAGCGACTGGCTCAGCTTTGGAGCAGCAGCTGGAATAACTAAAAGATTTCCATATTGCGTCAATGGGGTAATAAAAGGGGCAAAACAGGGATTTGCAGATTCACAGTCATTCATGCAAACAGATGTTGATGGCCGCTCGTATATACTTTTTATGAATCCAGTTAAGGAATTTCAAAATTATAAGGTTGTGAAGCATTTGCTTTCGAATCCGGGCATGGCTGAAGACTTGGGACCAAATGAAAAGGCATCAATATTCATAAAAAGCAACCAGACAGGATTTGAAACTTTTGCCTACTATCCAAAAGAAACTGAATTTCCCCTAAAACTTCCTGCGGGAAAGGATGCAACATATGAAGTTACTGTCTACCTTGCAGATGAAGAAAACTTAATCGGAGGCTATATTGGAAATTGGAAAATAAGCAAAGACGATTTAAAGAATGCTAATGAAGTGAGATTCCATGCTGTGGAGCAGGAAGCTGCATCTGAAGATGAAAGGGCTTTGTTTGTAGCTGGCCTAAGCTCATATTCAAAAAATATTCCGGCTCCGGAATTAAAAAATATATTAATTAAAAATCCATAAGGATTAAAAAAAATCAAAATTTAAATCAAAAACAAATGAAATCAAAATAAAAAATAATGAAAATTAAATTAAAAATTAAAATTCAGATTAAGAAAATGAATCAGAAAATAAATGATGTAATAACAATCTTCCTGATACAATTAGTTATCTCCCTGCCGTTCTATGCTACAAATGTGTATGGATTGGCAATTTCAAATGTAAAAGTAACGAAAGTCACGCAGAATTCTGCAACAATAGAATGGGATACGGACAATAATTCGTCTGGAAAAGTCAGCTATGGCAAAACCATACCTCTAGGCCTGAGCCAAAAGCACGACAATTTTGTTGAAAATCATAATTTAACTATTTTCAATGCTGATAAAAATACAACCTACTTTTTTAATGTAGAATCAAGCGATAAGACAGGAAATTCAGCAATGGATAACAATTCAGGCAAGTTTTATGCATTCAAGACATTGGAGATAAGCGAAATCAGTTCTGCAAATATACAAGATTCAGGCCCTCCCCAAATTAACCTGTCACTTCCAAGATATCTTAATAGAAGATCAATCGATATCATTGGCACAACAAGGCAATTTTCTTCAGTGGCTTTGTTTGTAAATAACTTGAATTTCCCGAAAAGAATTCTAAGCAGCAATGAAGCTGCAACTGGCAAATTTGCCTTTAGCCAGATACAGCTGGAACAGGAAAATGTTATAAAGATTGCAGTAGAGGACAGATCTGGAAACAAGAATGAAAAAACTTTTGAAGTTAGTGTTGATACCGAAAGCCCGATAGTGAAGTTATCCAATATAACATCCCTGACATCCAAGCCAAATCTTACAATCAGCGGAAATGTAAATGAGCAAGCTGCAATAAAAGTTTTTGTTGATACGCTTACAAAAGAAGCCTCTGCCCCACCAAAGATTAAAGGGCTGAATACTACAAAAATCGGGCAAAATTCTATAGAGCTGAAATGGGAAGAATCAAAAGACAAGGATTTCAGCCATTATGTTGTATACAGGGATGATACGGCAATTGCCCTTACCCAGCCAGCTAATTACAATCTTTTTATCGACCCATTGGTTGACAGCGGGAAAGAGTACAAGTACGAAGTTTCTGCTGTGAACACATTTGGCAAAGAAGGCCCAAAATCAGAGCCAATTGCTGCCAAAACATTACAAGGAGGAGCAATATTAAATCTAAAGCATCCATCAGTTGATATTTTTGAAGATTTTAGAAAGCCGCTGTTTGCAATTAATGCAACTGATAATTTCAATTTTGGGGTTAGGTTAAACAAGGGCGATGGGATTTACAGCATAAAATTAGTATTCGAGGATAAAGCTGGTAATAAAGCTGCAATTGAAAAAATTATTACACTGGACACAAAAAAACCAGAGGTAAAAATAATAAGCCCACCGGCAGGGGCATTTATCTTTGAGAACGTTGCCCATGAAGTTGACATCATTGGAAAAACAAAGCCGAATGCAAGAGTGCACCTTTTTATCGACAGAACGCCCCTTAGTTCTTTTGATACCTCTGCTGTTGTAACAGGATTGCCAAATGAAGCCCAGAATATCCGATTATCAACATTAGATGTCGATGTAAACAAAATTGAAAATATATCAGAAGCAGAGCTTGAATCAAGATGCAAGTCAAATATTCCAAGGGCTTTATGCAAAAGCGGAGCTGACCGCTCTGAAACAGCTGACAAGGAAGGAAATTTCAAATTTGAAAAAGTGGATTTGACAGCTGCGTTTGCTCTAGCCACGCGCTTAACTCAAGTGCCAGTAACACAATTCAGGGATGTGCAGCTTAACCCGGAAGCAAGAGAATCCAAAAAGGCAAATATTCTTGTGATTGCAACTGATGCAACAGGGCAAAGGGGCTTGGCTGCACAAACAGTTGGAATAGGTACCTGCTGGAGCGGCAACCAAAGCTGGGATGTTATATCCCTTTCAAAATACCAAAGCCCGACTTTCCTGAGCACAGAAAGAATGGCAGAAGGAACAGAGACGCTTTACTTCTATTTTAATTATTCGTACATAGGAAGAGGCTCAAATCCCAAGATAAAGAGCGTATCCTTGTCCAAAGCTTGCTCAACAAGAGAGATAATAGACCCAAGATTTAACATCAGCTGCAGCGTACTGCCTGCTGGAAACTCTCCTACAAAATTGAATTCAGAAGGAACATTGACTTATTCTGCAATTCCGCTCAATAGGTTTGAAGGCATGGACAGATTTTTGGAAGCTGACTGGAAGAGTTTCCTGAAAGCAATAAACAGCGAATTAACATTTCCGTTCCAGGCAAGAGTAAATTACGAGCATGATGTACTGGATGATAATGGGCAATATAAAAGAGTAACAGAAACGCAAACAACCTGCCAGGAACTTAGTTATGTTGTTGACAACACATTAATTGACCCTAGAAAAGTCCTGCCTGACTGGCTGCTTTATAATTTTGTTGATTATCTGCAGGACGCAATTAAAGCCCTGACTAAAGTTCAGGAGCAGATTGACAGGACTATTAATTATGTCGGCCAGGCCTGCTTGTATACTTTCTTTGCTCATCTTGTTTATAAGATTTACAGAACTTGGACTGATCTAATAAATGAGAAAATATTCATATTGAAAACTTTTGCATTTAATACTGGAAACACCCAGGACGACCAGGATTGCAAATTGCTTGCAGAAAAAATTGCAGAAGCTTATGGCTCAGGAAATATTAAGAATTTAAAGCTAAAATATTTCTCTGATCCTGATTTGAAAAAATGCTTCCCAAGCAGCTACAGCGCCTGGCAGAATGAAGCTAAATTTTATCAATGGCAGAGATGGTCATGCGACAGGATATTCGGGCATTCCTCTCCTTCAAGATGGACTGAAACGCAAAGCGATGATGATTTGCAGGCTAAAATCACTTCACAAAAAAGCTGCCAAGGAGACGGAGATGTGAAAGGAAAGCCAATACAGGCTGAGAACTGCAGAAAGCTGGTTGCTTCTCAATTCACCCACATTAAACCAGAAGAATACAATCTTGATGATAAATGCTTTATGATAGGTGATGGAAAATCCAAGGCGCTTTATAGATTAGGAAATAATGTTGAGGGCAATATATACGAGCTTAATTTCGTACCTGGTTCAGGATCACGTATAATAGAATTAAGTTATGCAATAAGAAGAACAGACACGCAATTCATTACAGCCCAGCCGCAAACATGCGCAGAGCTTTGCGGTGAAAATACAAAGGAAAAAACTGAAGAGAAAGATATTGATGGAAAAAAGTACGTAATACAAAAAGGGGAATTTAAGCAAGCAGGAGCTAAAAAAGATATAAGCCCTCAAGAAGCCCTAGCTAAAATAAGACTTGGAGCGTGCGTAACAGTCAATGAATGCAGAGCCTGGCATGCTAAAGCAAAACCGGAAAAAGGAGGTATTGAAATTCCAGGATTAATTACAGATGAGAAAGGAAATATATTACCTGGCATCATTAAAGATTACTCAATTCAAAGAAAAGGTTACGCAAAAAATTGCTTTTACGACGGCACTGATGCAAGTGTTGTTAGTGACTTGGATGCAGACAGAAGGCAGGAGTGCTGCTGCATAATTGGAAAATCAAGCATAGCTGTTTCCAGTTATTACGAGCCAAAGGATACTGATAAAAAATTAAATGCTATTTATCCAAAACAAAATCCATTTGTTCATGAATCAAAAACAATTCCAAGCTCAGGACCTCAGCCTAAAGCTCAAGACAGCGAAGGATTCTCTGATATGAAATGGAGTTATAGATACTCCAGAATAGGCTATCTTGACAAGAAATACAATCCGTATAGGTATATAGAAGGAAGGGACCTGCCTGCATGCTTTGGCCAGGATAATAGATTTTATTTCGGGCTTAAGGATAAGGAAGAAACATTAGTTTTAAATCCATTCCAGCAGCATACAGCAGCCCTGCAATGCGCTTATTTGACAGGCATAAACCAAAGGCTGCAGCTTATGAAGAACATAATGACAGCATTATCTAACTGCCTGATAGAAGTGAGGCAAAATGGAAGATCAGATGCTGGTGTCTGCAAAGAGCTGTTTACGCAGCATGTCTGCGGATTAATCTGGCAGGCTGTGAGATTCTTTATTGACGGCTGCAATCCAGATGAAATTGATGTAAATGCCGAAGATAAAGAGGAAGGCTTTGGAGAAAAAATCAAGCTGGGATTTAAGGGGATTGCACAGGGAATTACTGAAGCTCAATCTGAATTATCAGAAGAATATGGAAACGCCAAGCTTAATAATCTATTAGGGATTGGAGAAGGAGGAGTTGCAAGAAAAGTCTGCTTAGGGGCATTTGGCTACGACTGGGGCTTGTCAGCAAGAAATTTAATTGATGCTGCTTATTCAGCGCCTTTTGCCACGCTAGTTCAGGCTGTTACAAGGTCAAGAGAATTCTTGACTGTTAACCCAGAAACCTTAATGCCAAAATACGAGTACAGAGCCTCATGGCTTGTAAATCCAGGCTGCGAATTGGAAAGATATGATGTGCAATTAGCCTGTGTCAGCAGAAAAGAGCTTGACGAATATCCAAATCAAATTAAATGCGGCGCAGTTGGAGCTCCGTCAATTTTAACTGTAGGACAAGCTCCTGGCACAGGACCGTCAACTAGCTACAACCAATGTGACTGCTTAAATTTGGCGCAGGAAGTGCTTGAGCCATTTTCCTATGAAACTAATTTAAAGCAAAATGTTTTGTCAGAAAAGGACAGGCATCTAGTTGTGGAAAGGCAATATAGGTTTGACCATCTCAAGTTCACTTTGAGAACAGACAGAAGAATACTGCCGAATATAAAGCCAAATTGCTTCTCAACAGGCTTTGAAAAAGGCGTGTTTTACTTCCCGATAACAGACAGGACAGCATATGATATTACAGACTGCACTGTAGATCCTATATCAGGGGTATTTAGCTGCGGCAGCGGAACAGCTTTCTTCAGCAGAAAAGGAACTTGAAGATGTTTATTATCGGGGAACTTATTAACG
>CAYIKX010000051.1:0-7514 GCA_964364025.1 uncultured Methanosarcinales archaeon | reverse complement strand
TGAAAGTTCCCGAGCCAAGTTCAGTAATCCCAATAATTTCAAAATACTTAAAAACTAGAAATGAGGTTATTGAAGTCAACATTTAAAAAGAAAAACTGATTCTAGCATTTTATGGATAATTTCAAGCAAGCGTGCATAGATATACTTGAAGAAATAAGAAAAAATAATCCAAGTAATCAGCATCAGTTAAACCAGTTAAAATTAAAGGTTTTGAGTAAATACAGCACCAATGGTAAATTAAAGCAAATCCCAAAAAACGCAGATATTTACTTTGTTGCTTCTCAAGAGGAAAGAGAAAAATTGAAAGATTTGCTCTCATTAAAGCCAGTTAGGACAATAAGCGGAGTTGCTCCAATCGCTTTGATGTCAGAACCATATCCATGCCCTCATACAATGAAGGGCATCGGCCCTTGCTCTTACTGCCCAGGAGGGCCTGGCAGCCCATTTGGAGATGTCCCGCAAAGCTATACTGGAAAAGAGCCTTCTACAAGAAGAGCCATCAGAAACAATTACGACCCCTACATGATTGTACTCAACAGGCTTGAGCATTACGTTGCAATGGGAAAAGTGCCTGACAAGGCAGAGATTATAATTCAAGGCGGAACTTTTACATTTTTTCCAAAAGCATATCAAGAATATTTTGTAAAATACGCGCTAAAGGCAATGAATGACTTTTCAAGATTGTTTTTTGATGAAAAAGGGGATATTGACATGGTTAAATTCAAGAAATTTTTTGAATTGCCGAGGGTAATGAATGAAGAAGATAAAAGAACAAAAATTGTTCAAAATAAACTATTTTATCTCAAAAACTTGGATTTGAATGATTTTGAAGTAAAGAAAAAAATAGGGGATTTATTTTTTGGTGATGATTTTTTAAAAAATGGACAAATGTTTAATGCGCTATATAAGATAGAGAATAATCAAAAAAATGAAATAACTGTATCTGAACAAAACACAGCACCTAAGATTATTGAAAGTGAAATTCAAGACGCAAACATACTAGCAATAAAAAATATACAAAATAAATTAAAAACTGAAGATAATAAAAATATATCATTAAAGCAGATACAAAAAGAAAATGAAATTTCTTTTATTAGATGTGTTGGCTTGACTATAGAAACAAAAAGTGATTTTGGCAAACTCTATCATGGGAATTTAATGCTTGAGCTTGGCTGTACAAGAGTAGAGATTGGTATTCAAAGCATCTATGATGATGTGCTTGAAGCAACAAACAGGGGTAATACAGTAGCTGACAATATCGAATCAATCAGAATCTTGAAAGATTTGGGGTTTAAAATAAACTGCCATTACATGCCAGGGCTTCCATTAACTACAAAAGAAATGGACTTGCATGGCTTAAGGCAATTATTTGAGAATCCTGACTACAAGCCCGATATGTTAAAAATTTATCCATGCATGGTCTTAGAAGGCACAAAACTCTATGACGACTGGAAATCTGGAAAATTTAAGCCATTGACAACAAAAGAAGCAGCTGAAATAATTGCAGAGGCAAAGCAATATGTCCCAAAATGGTGCAGAATCATGAGGGTTCAGAGAGACATTCCAACATTTGCAACAGCTTCTGGAGTTGACAGGACTAATTTAAGGCAGTATGTTGAGGAAATTTGTAAGGAAAAAGGTATAAAGTGTAAATGTATTAGATGTCGTGAAATTGGATTTTATTTAAAAAACAACAAAAAAATTGATCTAAATAATATTCAAATAACAATAACAGAGTACGAAGCGTCTTGTGGAAAAGAATTTTTTATTGCAGCAGAAGACTTGCAAGAAGATATTTTGTTTGGATTTTGCAGACTAAGATTTCCTTCGCAATTCTTAAGAGAGGAAATAACAAAAGATTCTGCTTTAATAAGAGAACTCCATGTATATTCAGCAGCAGTACAAATTGGTAAAAAGTCTAATGATAGCTTTCAACATAGAGGCATAGGCAAGCAATTAATGGCAAAAGCCGAGGAAATTGCAAAACGGCATGGAAAAAATAGGGCAGTCATACTTTCTGGGATTGGAGCAAAGGAGTATTTTGCTCGGCTTGGATACGATTATGACGGTCCTTATATGACCCAAGTATTGTAAAAGCAAAAGTATTTAAGAGTATTCTAAGCAGGAAAGAGTAAAAAAGAGTGGTGTGATGACCAATAATAGTTTAGGAAGGAAACTACAAACTCTTGAAACTGCTATAGGCGTGAGTTTAGGATATTATCTTGAGGCAATAGCTGAAGATATCAGAAAAGTGAAAAATGACGGTGGAAATAGACATTATGTTGAGCCAAAAAAAGATTATCCACCTATAGCTCCTGCGACATCTCCTATTTTACCTCTTAGAGATATGCCTCCACCAAGAATGGGGTTCGGATTAGGCGGTGGAGGTAGAAAACTTACAGCTCATGCAGGTGTACTAAAATTTGCTGAAGAAGCATTCTCAATCCACGAAATAGATTATCCAATTGAACTTGCGTTAATTTCTGCAGGGGCTATTGATGGTACCCTTTATCTTACATTGAAACAAGACTATCTAGCACATCCAAATAGATTAAAACCCTCACAAAGACTTGAGCAGATAATATTGGAAAACCAGCATATATTCAGACTCAGTGCTTCCAGCTTTAATAGAATGGAAGGGATTGTCCACAGAAAAATCATAGAAGAATTCCTGAAAAAAATGCTCGACTACAGGACTTTTAATGATATACCGAATTTGTATATAATTGCACACAATTCAACGACAGGTGAAAATATAGTTTTTGGCGAAGTAAAAAAAGATTATCCTGTATGGAAAGCTACAATGGCTAGCATTGCATGGCAGCCGTGGATAAAAGGGGTGGAAGATCCTGAAGGTTATTTGATTGATGGTGGCACTTTAAGGGCAACTCCTTTAAATGAGCTTTATAGTCACACTTATCTTACGCACAGGGTAATTGTTTTCTTGGGGATGCATAGAGATGGCCCTCAACAAAATGGAAAAGATTCTGCTAAAGGCGGTCCAATACAAAGGCTCGCACAGAAAGTACACGCATACGAGGAAAGAGGCGCAGAGCAGCATTCGAGCAGGGAAACTTATGATTTCAAGAGAGATTTAAGAGACCATGATTGTATGCCATTAGGGGATGTGCTCGAAGGAAGACAACGCAACTTAACTGTAATAGCGCCTTGGCATAGGCATGTACCATTTTTGGCAAGAGGATTGCCTCTTGAATTGATTGACATCGGCTATGCAGAAGCCAAAGCAGCATTTGAGAGATACTTTAGACATCATCCTGAAGAGGAGGCAAATTTTAGAAGACTTGGGATTTCTTCAAGTTTTCAATAAAATACTCTTATTCAATTATAGCAAACCACAGAAATAATTATAATAGCTGTGGTTGGCAATACCAAAAAACCTTTAATGTAGTTGTTCTTTCTAAGTATTATGGAAACAAAGCAATTCCCAAACACACTAGAGATAGAGTTCAAGCCAAAATTCATAGAAAGATATTCAAAACTCATTGACTGGGAAGAATTTAAAAGATGCTCTTTATCATTCCTTAACCGCTCAATACGTGTCAATACATTAAAAATCTCAGTCAAAGAACTAAAAGAAAGGATTGAAAAAAATTGGACTCTAGAGCAGATTCCATGGTGTAAGGAAGGCTTTTGGATTGAGCACAGGCAAAAGGAAAGAAGGGATATTGGCAATTTAATCGAGCATTCTTTAGGTTATTTTTACACACAGGAAGCTGCATCAATGATTCCGCCTGTTGTATTGGAGCCAAAGCCGCATGAAATTATTTTGGATATGGCGGCTTCTCCAGGCTCAAAAACAACGCAAATTGCGCAATATATGCAGAATGAAGGAATTCTGATAGCAAATGACTACACAATTGAAAGAATGAAGCCTTTATCCATCAATCTTCAAAGATGCGGCGTTTCAAATGCAATAATAACTCTAATGGAAGGCCAATGGTTCAAGAAATCCGGAATGGAGTTTGATAAAGTGCTTGTTGACGCCCCTTGCTCTGGAACAGGCACAATAAGAAAAAGTGTAAAAACAATCTATATCTGGAATCCGGATATGATACGAAGACTGTCAATAACCCAAAAGCAGTTGATTGAGACGGGATTTAATTTATTAAAGGAAAAGGGTACTTTGGTTTATTCCACATGTTCTTTGGAGCCGGAGGAAAATGAGGAAGTTGTTGATTTTTTGCTAAGAAAATATGAAAATGCAAAATTGGAAGAAATAAAATTAAGCTTGAAAAGAAGCCCTGCAATCTTGGAATTTGAAAATAAAAAATATTCTGACGAAGTCAAGAAATGCCTAAGAATCTGGCCGCAGGATAATGATACTGAAGGATTTTTTGTGGCTAAAATTAGAAAAAATTAATCTTTTACTTTCATATCAACCAGCAGCTTATTAACAACCCCTTCCGCTAAATCAAGATTTATGTTTTTATACCCTTTTTCAATTCTTAGCTTTAATTCACTATTGACTTTATTGATTATTTTACTTTTAATGTACTCAATGTCTTTTTCCGGAAGAGCCTTATTTATTGGATTAATTTTTTCCCTATACCTTTTAGCTATTTCCATAGAATTCAGCAGTTCTTTATCATAATATTTCCTCAATATTTTATCTTCTATAGCCTGCTCCAGAATTTTATGAACTGCTGCATTCGCTATATTTCCGATAAATAAATCGATAAGCTTATTTCTATTTTAAGTCATTTTTAATTCCATTCAATATTTCCTTGAAAAGCTTATTGTATAATCTCCTGTAATTATTTAAAAATTCCTTATTCAATAAGTTTTCTTTAATATTTTTAACCATTCCTTCGCCAAAATAATTGTCAATTTCGCTAGTTACAGCATCTATGCTTATTTTCTTATCTTCCATGAACAGCTTAATGGCAATTAAATTTCTTGTCAATTTGTATTTTTCGTTGCCCAG
Organism: uncultured Methanosarcinales archaeon; assembly: GCA_964364025.1. Lineage (GTDB taxonomy): Archaea > Nanobdellota > Nanobdellia > Woesearchaeales > GW2011-AR4. The sequence continues at coordinate 2,569 of CAYIKX010000051.1, read as the reverse complement.
CAAAAAATCAAAGTTGTCTATCAGGGCTTTACTTTCCAGTAAATGCAAGTCCAATAACTTGTAGTTTATCTCATTCTTGATTTTAAATATGACTCTTTTTTTGGAAACAAACTTGGTTAACATCATCTGAAACAAAGGGTCTGTACTTAATCCTTTAATAAGGGGTTTATGGCCAATAACTATTATATGAAGCTTAATCCCAAACTCTCTTTCAAAATGGCTTTCAAACTTGCCGGTGTCTGTTTTTATGTCAGTTATTAATAGAACATCAATGTCCTCAAAATCAAAGCCTTTTTCCAAAAAAGAGCCGGTGATTATAACATTCTCAAGCTGCTCAAAGTAATTTAGAATTTCTGCAATAACTGTATTTTTTATTGGCTCGAGATTGCTTACATTATAATAATGGGGCTTCGGCTTTGCTTTTTCCAATACAGGCTTGACAAGCACAACTGTGCCTAACTCAAATCCAGGTACTCGCTCCTTTGGAATATAAATCTGATCCATTCTCGTTCCTTTGCTTATCCTGCTTATCATTTCTACCATATTACGTAAAAATACGTAATAATATTTAAAACTTTTGGTTTCGCAGGATAAAATGCCTTAGAACTGAGATCAACACGATGGTATGGGGGGATTTTTTGTGGCAAAGATAAAAAAATTTCAAGCCCTTCCCTTTAGAACCTTTCCATTCATCTGCAATTCCTTTATCTTGCTTCTCAAGAAATCAATTGTTTTAGTGTTATCCTGATGGTTTAAAATTGAGCCGCATTCTGGGCACCTGTATTCCAAGTCAACAGCTTTCTCAAATCCCACCCTTACGCAGGCATTTGGGCATAAGTAAAAGTTTCCAAAATTGGTTTCTTCCTCCTTTAGCCTTATGATATACTTTGCCAGTTTGTCTTTGTTTGTCTTTTCGAGCAATTCCTTGATTCTTTTCTTATTAAATGTCCAATAGCTTATATACCAGCCTTTCTGCCTGTCTTTCTTTCTGTAATAACTGACAAGGTTATAGTTATAAAGCCTGTAAAGTATATTTCTTACCTCGTGTATGTCCCTATCTACTTTTTCAGCTATCTTAAAGTCAGAAATATTCTTCTTATCTTTTAGGTACTCTATTATCTTAAGAGAGTCTTCTCCAATTACCTCCTTAACAGTGTCCAGCACTTTTGTGTTTGTTATTTTCATTTTGTCTCTTTAAGATCCCACTCCTTTTAAGGCAGACATAGAAGAAAAGAGGTGTTTGAAAAACTCCTACACCCCCTTAAAAGGCGGGACAAATCAAATAATATGATTATCCCTAACTTTTAGGCTCCTTGTCCATCTTCCCACCCCTTTTCTCTAATGATTATGCTAAAATGACTAGTAAATCATGATTTTCGTGCAATAGATAAAGAACTCTATTGCAGTCGGAATGAGGGCTTGTTATATATAAAGTTTACTATTTTATAATATATATTTTTAAAAGTGTGTGTTGTATAGGATAGGTTGTATTTAAATTTTTCACACAATACCCCTATCTAATTTAAAAACATTTTTAAAAGAATTTTGTTTACCAAGATTATGGCCTTAAATTTGCAGGACATAAAACGCTTAGCTCCATTTACTGAGGAGCGCCAAATCACAAAGCGCGAAAAGGCAAGTGCTAATGAGTGCTTTTGGTCAAGTATTGATACAAGAAATCCTTATTCTATCCACGAGCTACAACAAAAGCTAGAAGAGGCAGGGATTGTAAGCACAGGTCTTGTAGGAAGGCTGCAAACCATGCTTTATGTGGCGTCTGCTTTTATAGCTGGCAAAGAGACAACAGACTATGGGAGAAGAATATTCATCAATCCTAAGCACTATGGCCTAAAGTATGTTGTCTTCAAATATTAAATTTCAAATTTTTTATATAAGCTGTTTTTATCAGTATAATGCCCAAAGAAAAAAGCTGCGGAGCTGTTGTTTTTGTGAGGCAGAAAGATGGCATTAAGTATCTGCTTCTTCACTATGGTGCTGGCCATTGGGATTTTCCAAAAGGCAAGCAGGAAAAGAATGAAACAGAAGAACAAGCTGCTGCCAGGGAAATAAAAGAGGAAACAGGCATCGAAGATATTGAATTTGCAGAAGGCTTTAAAGAAACTGTCAAATATTTCTACAAAAAGGATGAAGAAACGATTTTTAAAGAAGTAGTTTTCTTTCTTGCGCAAGCCGCAACAGTTCAGGTGAAGATATCTTTTGAGCATATTGGATATGCATGGCTAAGCTACGAGCATGCTTTCAAGAAGCTGACTTTCAATAATGCAAAGGAACTGTTAAGGAAAGCAAATCAGTTTTTGTATAAGACAAAAATTTAAATATTTCAAAATAAAAAACTCTTTCTATGAAAAATATAGAAGTTGCAGAGCTTCTTAATGAAATAGCTGATTACTTGGAATTCCAGAACGAGCCTTTCAAGATAAGGGCTTACAGGAAAGCGGCTTTAGTTATAGAAGGGCTTTCTGAGGATATCACAGAAGAATGGAAAGAGGGCAAGCTGGAGGAGTTACCGGGTGTAGGAGAAGGCATTGCAAAGAAAATTGATGATTTC
>CAYIKX010000050.1:0-7732 GCA_964364025.1 uncultured Methanosarcinales archaeon | reverse complement strand
AGCGACTTTTCACAGGTAAATGTAACATACAATGCACCTTTATTTACCAACTTCAATACATCTACTGCATTAAATTCGATAAACTTTACTTTAGATGATGTAAATTCCACAGGACTTAACTTAACCGCTAATTTCTCAATCAACGTTACTATATTCCAAGCAGGAACTGCAAAAACATTTTTTAGTTATGTAAATAATACTTCAACAAATTTATCATGTATAACTGCTGATGTAACAAGTCTGCAAAACACCACTTCTGTAACATGCAACGTGACATTTGCATTTTCAAATGGTACATACCTGATTAATGTTACAGCAAGAGATACAAGCAACAACAGCAATCCTGTTAATGTAACTGTTGGTTCTATAACATTTACTGTTGACCAACTCCCGCCAACATTTATTTATTACAACTTTACAAACCAAACAATTACTTCTAACGGTTCTGTAATTAACAATACAGATGCTGCGATAGAGCTTGGCAGTTCGGGAGGCGCTGCAACAGCACAAGGAAGAACAATATTTGGGGCAGCAAACTGGAAAGACAACCTTACACAACCATTCCAAGGAGCTTTACAGTTCTATAATGTAACAAGTGGCTGGCAGACATTGAATGTTACCTTCGCTAATAGTACTTTGAATCTTACTAATGTTAGTAACCTTGATAATAATAAACGCACATGGACTAACTTTTCATTCCCAATTCCCACAGGACACAATCAATTTGAAGGGGAAAATGTAAGCTTTAGGATTATTGCTAATGATACTCTTGGAAATGCTAATGGCTCAGGAATTTATAGTTCTTCCCCTGCTCGGAACTTTACAATACAGATTAATGATACAACTGTGCCACTTACGGTTATAAACGGAACGCTTGAAACAAATAACACTAATTTAACCTCAACAACTCCTTCCATTAGCTGGCGAGTAACTGAGTTTAGCACTCTTACAGAGATTAACGTAAGGGTTGACGGAGCTGTAGATAATGTAGATGGCTGTAATAAATTCAGTAAATTTACTACATCAGCAGGTCCTAACAATGTTGAATCAAATAGAAATGGCTCATTTACAATTTTATCTACAGCAGGCTGCCCATTAACAAACGGCTCGCACTCTGTAAAGGTAAATGCAACGGACTCGTGGGGCAATGTCGAAGTATTGTTCCACAACTTTACTGTGCAGAGCGGAAGCACTCCATTAATAACATTAAGTAGCATAGGTAGCACAACTTTCCCTGCTGTGAATGGAACAAGTGTAACATCAACTATAGGAATTAACTTTACAGCTACAGTTGGAGCAACAGGTGTACTTAAAAATATGACTTTCACCAACAGCTGTAATTCATCGCAAGAAATTTTTACAAATCTATCTTTTATCTATCCATTCCGTTCATGTGCTGGCACTTCAGCTAACAGGACAGTAACTGTTACTGCAACAGACTTTAGTGGAAATAGTGCAACTAACACATCCCAGTTCTATGTAGATGAAGTTGCACCTTCAATAGCGGTTTGGTCTCCAACTGAAGGTGGTACATTTACAAATAATGTCTCGTTGAATTGGTCTGTTAGAGATGATGCAATTAACATATCATTTGTAGGCTTCTACTTAGATGATGGTGTTGATATTACTCCTACTTCTCCTAGTATAACCTCTATAGTAAGAGATGGCATTGTAGCGAACATAGTAAACTTTAGTGCAACAGGCCAAGGTATTCCATCAACAAATTTCAGCCAGAGCATTGTAGTTAATCTAACTCCAGGAACGCATAAAATAAAGTTTTTTGCCAACGATTCATTAGGCAATACTGTTAATGGCAGTATTATGACATTTACAGTCAATGGTCCTGTGGTATTTTCTAATGTCAACGGCAGTCTCAAAGATTACGCAAGAAACACCTCAGGTATTGACCAAGTTAATGTCAGTATAAGATTCAAGACACCTGCAGGTTATATAGATATGAATATCACAAATAATGGCACCTTAGACACAACTGGACTGACAATGGAAATTGCTTGGGCTATGAATAGCAGTAACATAAATGTTTCATTGACAGAGATGAACGCTTCGGCTGTCAACTGGAATGCAACAAATATTGTGCCTTTTGTAAATCATACAACTATAGCTGCAGGTTTGCAGGGCAATTGGACTAACACTATACTACCTAATGGATTTGTCATGTTTAACAATTCACTTGAGCAATTCCTATATTCCAATAACTCCTATTATGGAGTTGTAGTATTACCACTAAATATCTCGGGAAATAGGGCTTCAGCTCAAGAATTCTGGTGGTTTGAGAATGAAGATGTTTTAACAACAAAAATGAATATATCAAAATGTGATAGCGCATTTACAATAGCAACCACAACACCATGCTGGAATTATACAAGCGGAGGCAGAACCATAATTCAAGTTCCACACTTCAGCATAGTTGTAGCTGTCAATGATACAACACCACCAAATATAACTATAAACGTACCAGTTGCTACTCAGACATTGTCATCTTTTAATCCAAATATAACTGTAACATCAGATGCAGTTAACTGCTCGATGCTTATTAATGCAAGCTGGACAGAAATATCAATGACAAAAGCAGGAGCTATATGTATAGGACCAGAAGTGACTAATTTGACCAATGGCACTGACCAATATAATATATCGTTTAGGGCATATGATGCCAGTGGCAACAGAAGAGAAACAATTTTATTATTCAGTATAAATGATCTAACACCCCAGAACATATCAAGTATAACAATAAGCAGTGTATCAAGCACAGGAGCAACTATTACAGTAATAGCAAACGAGTCTGTAAATATGTCTATAAACAGCACAGGCTCTAATGCATTAACTGCATCAAACTATGCCAATTCATCAGGATTTGCAAAGTCTAAGAATATAACTTTAAGCAGCTTATCAGCTTCAACAGCATATAATTTAACTGTACTAACATGCGACAAAGCAGGCAATTGTATGTTTAATCGTACTTTAGGCTTTGCAACAAGCGCAGCAGCTGCAGCAGAAGCAGCTGCAGCAACCACAGCAGCAGCTGGAGGAGGAGGTGGGGGAGCAGCAGCGCCAAGCGCTGAAGCAGCATCGGCATCAAGAAGATGGGACAGCTTAGCAGCAGGCTCAAGCGCAGTTTTAACTATAAATAAGAATGAAATAGCTGTAACAGGGGTTATAGTTGATGTTAAGAATGCAGTTACAAATGCTGAAGTAAAAGTTGCAAGCTTAACGTCAAATCCATTGTCAACTGCTGCAGCAGCAAAAGTTTATCAATACCTGCAATTGACAAAAGGCAATATTGCAGATGCAGACGCTTCAAAAATCACGATTAAGTTTAGAGTGGCAAAATCATGGCTAACAACTAATTCATTAGCAGAAACCGATGTTGTTTTATATAGATACAGCAATAACAATTGGAATGGACTGCCAACAACAAGAATAGGGACTGATGCAAATAATGTGCTTTACGAGTCAACAACACCTGGATTTAGCACATTTGCTATTGGAAGCAGGGAAGCAGCACCTGCTGTAACACCAGCCCCAGAAGCACCAGCAGAGGCGCCTGCACCGACAGCACCAACTGGAGAAGTTCCGCAAGCTCCTGAGGCAAAGCCAGCTGCACCAGCAGCAAAGCCATTAAGCACAACTGCAATTGCCTGGATTGTCGTTGCAATAATTGTCATTGTAGCAGGTGTTGGCTACTACATGTGGCAGAAGAAGAAAGAGAAGTATTAAATTAGATTTTCTTTAATTTTGATTTTATTGAGATATTTATATCAAATAAATAGTTTAATTATCTATTTTTTACAATAAGCGACCCATGTCACAGCATACTTGATGATGGTAAATCTTCTTTAAGAAGCAGAAACGGTTTACTTCCAGTGACATGCGAGAGCTCGTCTCTCGCTCGCTCATTTACCTGCATATTTTCAGATGTAGTTCTCGGATTGTTTTTATGCAAATACATTGTATAGTTTAACACTTGCCTAACATAACTATAATATTAAAATATCAAAATTCCACTTATGTTTCATATGTCAGAAATCACGATATGCATTTTAAATAGTTGCGATTTCTGAGCATGCTCAAAAACTACCATCAGGAATTACTACCTAATACGGAGACGATAAGGTTTACAAGAAGTTTAGATTGATATAACCTATCTTATAAATAAAATCAAAAAATAAAAAAGAAATAAAATATTTACTCTATTCTTGTTGTTATCTGTCCCTGGTTTTTATGCTGTATATCGGTATCTAGGGTTGTAAATGTTATGTTGACATTTCCGTTGTATTTTGATCCACCATTTACACATGTCAATCTGCTGATTGGAGGTTTCAACTGTGCACCGTTTGCTAAGCTTGCCTGGACACTTCCCTTTACACCAGTTCCTAAAGCAGTACACTGCTGTGCTTCAATCTTGTCGATACTTATATCGTAGCCAAGTGAATTTTGTGCAACTATCTCTAAAGTAGTAGCTGTTGCTTTGTGGTCAATGCAAGCAATTCCTGATTGTAATGTGCATTTAGCAGGCAAAAACTTATCAGGGCTCAAAACGCCAAAATAAGCAAGAGCCCCTATGGCTACCAAAACAACAAGTATAGCCCAGCCATATGTCATAATAAACTCAAGGGCTGCCTGACCTGAACGCGAGCTTACTCGAAGCGAGCGTTCTCGCAAGCATGTAGACTTCCTGTTTATCATCTATTTCACCTCAATATGATTTTTATATAAAATTATATTACTCAATTTTTGTGTTTAAATTGCCAAATGCCGTTTTAGTTAGGTTATAATCCTTTTCAGTATAACCTATTATTATATCCCCTTTGAAGCTTTCTTTTTGAAGCCCATTGCTGCAGCTTCCCCCGATAACAAATGTGTGATCTGTACCACTAAGCATAGTTTCGGTGAATGTGCCACTGCAGCTGCCTACTGTGATACTGTTTACAATTATCGTCCTGCCCTTGTTTTGTGCCAGCACAAGAGTAACTTTGCTTGGCTCAACCTTGTGGCTGACACACGCCAAACCAGGCTCAAGAATACATTTCTCTCCTAAAAATTTCTCAGGACTCAAAACGCCAAAATAAGCAAGAGCTGCGATTGCAGCAAGAACAACAAGGATGGCCCAGCCATATGTCATCAAGAATTCCATAGCAGCTTGAGACTTATTTCTTTTGAATATGGCAAGAATCCTCATCAACTTCACCTCATTTTAAAAATCATTTTTTATTTTTATATGCTCATTGAATAACTAATATTTAAATCTTTTCATAAATCAGCCGAAAAACAGCCCAAGAAGTTTTCCTCCTATGCTCTGCGCTACAAAATACAGGCTTAATGAAATCGCTATAAAAATCGGTATGAATTTTACCCCTGATTTTATATTGCCTTTTTTTATAGTTGAATTCATCATTGCAGAAAATAACGCTGTCATAGTCAGGGATACAACGGCAAAAATCTTGAAATCAGATGGAGTTACGCCTGTGCCTGAAAATGACAATGGTATGCCTGCTGTTGCAGCGGCACTTGTCGTGCTTCCAAAAGCAGAGCCAAGATTTCCCACTACTTCTATCAAAATTCCAGATAAAGCGAACAAGAATGGCGCAGCCGCAACAGTTGCAAAAGTTATGAATATTACATAAGTTGTTACATTTGCTGACATCTCCTTGAGCATTGCTTTCTGCTCTTGTATATCCAATGCTACCCTGTTTAACAGGTCCCCAATTTTGCCTCCTGCCTGCACACCTTCATTAATCATACTAACAGCCCTTTTCAGGATAACAGAATCATATCTCAGGGCAAATTTTTCCAATGCAGCCTGCAAATCAGCTCCGCTCATGGTTTCCTTGGCAATAGTCTCAATTTCTTTTGCTAAAACGCCGAATCTCGGGCGCACAGCAAACCACAAAGCCCTGTCAATCGTCATGCCCGCATTTATGTTTGATGCAGTTAACTGCAGGAAATCAGGAAGAACTTCCTCTATGTCGCCCTTTCTCTTGAAAATTTTTAAATCAACAGCCAGATAGAACATAAGCCACAAGGCAATTATCAAGAGCACAAAAATAAAAACCCATAGCACAATCATTGATACAATCACGCTAGCCCATGTAATTCCATAAGTTACAGAAAAATAGTAAATAAGAAAAGCTGATACTGCAAGATTTACTGCAATTGCTATATTAAAAAAAGTCTTGTACAGTTTTTGCAAATTTATCTGAAAGCCTGATTTTTCAATATATTCCTTTAATCTCTGCTTTCTTTCCTGGGCCCTTATTTTTTTTTGCTGCGCTTTCTTAAACCTTTTTTTAAAGAACTCGATTCTTCTCTCTGGCTTAGGCAAGTCACTTTTTTTTTTGAATATATTTTTTATGCTAAGCATGGTACCTGAATGCGAGCATTCTCGCACGCATTTCAAAACTCAATTGCTGGACGGGAGAACTTTACCATTGATATAAACATGAATTGCACAAAGCCCAAAAAACCCGCAAGCGCAAGCAAGATTGTCAGGCTCAATTGGAATTTTATGAAAGAAGAAAGTATTATCAGCATTGTCATCCCCAAAGAAGGCAGTATCACTGCAATTATCATGTAGAACATTGCCAGCGGGTTAAGCTTTTTGCCATACTTATTGACTTCGTTTATCTGGTCTTTTGTTATCTGTTCCATGACAGAGTACAGGGATTTTGCAATGTCAGAGCCTGTCCTTATGGAGTTTATAATCTGCCATAATACCTTTCTCAAGTCATTCGACGGGATAAATTCGGCTGCCTCGTTTAATGCGTCCTCCATGCTTGTGCCCAAGTCAACCTTGTTTGTTATTTCCTTGAAGTATTTTCCAACTACCTCAAAATTTTTTGAAACATTTATCATGGCGTTGTATAATGGAACGCCGGATTCAAGCTCTATAATGATGAACCTGCCTGCAAATACAATTTCCTTGCTTACCTCCTTTTCTTTTCTAGATATCCTTAAATCAGGCAGCCTTATCATGTAAAAAAACATTACAATAAATATTATCGGCACGATTAGAAACAGGATGCCCTTAAGGACATTTAATTTTGCAAGCAGCAAAAACAAGAAGACAACTAAGCCAGTAGTCATATAAAATGCAGAAATAAAAGTTTTTTTAATGAAGTCTTCTGACTTCTCTTCCATTCCAGCCTGTTTTAGTTTTAACTTAAGGCCTGGAGATGCTTTTGAAATCCTCTGGAACAGCGTGTTTATAGCGCCTGCTTTGATTTTAACCACCACAGCTGCGAAGTCAGCTTCGTTCGCAAATATTTTTTTATTTGTTATTTTTTAATGAAATTAAGCTAATCTAATATATGTTTAATCGCCGAACAGTTTATTTTTTTTCACGTAATTCATTAAATTGTCATTGTCTGTATAATACTCTGCCATGACTCTTCCGACAGTATCTACAGTATTGATGTTATTTTTCACAAGCCATTTTAATACTAACTCTTTCTCTTTTATAGACCTGGTAAGCTCGCTTCTTGTAAACCCTGTAAATAATTCAATTGTGCTTATCAAATTTCTTGAGTTCGCAACTTTTCTCAATAAGCCTTTTCTTAAGTCCAATTGCAAAAGGACATTCGGCTCGGAATCAGGCAGTATCTCAGCTATCTGGAATGTCTTCCTAACCCCAGTCCTTCTGTTCCTGTACTGCACAACAATCATTGATATTGCAGGCAGCATTGTTATAGGTATGTCTATTGGCGGATTTGTC
>CAYIKX010000049.1:0-7794 GCA_964364025.1 uncultured Methanosarcinales archaeon | reverse complement strand
TTTCCCTTGATCCGCCATAACTGCAGCGATAACTGCAACAATAGCAACGACCATTATTATTGTCGTAAAAATCTGCCCGCCCTTGCCTTCAATTAAAAAATTCCAGACAAATTCCCAATAGCTAGTGCCAAAGGCAAATCGTGCTGTGGGATTAGGAAATGAAGTCCAATAAACAAAACACTAACTAGAATTCCATAAACAATTCTTTGATTTCTTTGTATTGGATTTGTTTTTGGCTCAATTAGCATATACATCGAGAAAAAGAAGATAACACTGCCGTTTATAATAGTATAATAAATTTCTTGTATTTGTGCTCCTTGTAATAATTCAATAATCGAATTTATCAAATAATAACTAACCAAAAAACTTAATGCCAAATCAAACCTTCTTAGGTGCCAGATTATGAAAATTCCAAAAATCAAAACCAAAATTAAAGGAGAGGAAACCCACCATGTATGTGAGGCATTAAAAATAATTGAAACAAGCAAAACTCCAAAATTGGCTGGATTGAAAATATGTTTTTGCTGAAATTTTATTAAATGTTTGGACAGAATCGCAATTATTCCAGCCAAAACATAAATATACCAATTAAGATTTTGTGTTAATAAGCCGCCGATGAATAGTCCTGAAATAAGTGCAGAATAAGGAAAAATCCAAGTCTTTGATTTAAAATATTCAACAAATAAATCCAAAATTGTAGTTGTTAAAACTGCAATTATTACTGGCAACAATGCTTTTATTCCAAAATCATAAAAAAATGCGCTGACTAAGATTAAAACAATTAAAAAAGAAGTCATGTACTGATAAATTGTAAACTTGTTTATCAAAGACTTTATTTCCAACAAAAACACCTTTTATTTTTTTCTTGTCCTTTGTTTTCCGCCTGTTTTATAAATTGTATATCTTCCCTTTGCCTTCTGGCTTGTTTTCTGTTCTGGATACACTTCAAAAACAGAGCTTTCATCATAACCGCATTTGCTGCATTTGATTGCTTTTATATTTAAATAATTATAGAATTTTACATCCTTAGAGCCGCATTTAGGGCATTTTCTCATTTAGAATTAAGAAATTCAAGAGTTTAAATTATTTTCTCTCCTGTTTCTTTATTAACAATATGAATCACATTTACAGGGCATGATTCAGCAGCTTCCTTATTTTCCCTGAAGTTTTTTTCATCTATGTCAAGCTCTTCCCATTCGTCATCTCTTTTTTTGCAGCCCACAATATCGGATTTGCCGTCTTCGTTCATTGTCCAGAAATCTGAGGCTACTGCAGCGCACGCAGCGCAGCCTATGCAATTCGGCCTGTCGTGCTGGATTTGGTATTTCTTTTCAGTTTGCTGAACTTGATTTTGTTCTTCCATCTTAATTATTAACAATTGTTAAGTATATAAAAGTTATGGTTTTATTTTATAAATTAACGAAAATAATTCCTATTATTATTAACAATATTGCAAGTAGCTTAATTAATATGTTTTTTCTGCTAATATCTTCCTTTAAAATTTTTGGAAAATATAATGTTGTTAATAAAGCTAAGACAAAAACAAGCAATGGGGAAGAAGATGCACTTAATGCGCTAACAAGCGATACAGGCCCAAGCAATATTGCAAAATCCGAGATTATAAAAGCTATAAAATCAACAGTCATTTTTAATCCAAGCAATCCTTTTATACTATTTTTCATTCCAGTAAAAGTTTCAATAAATTCTTTTTTTATGGAAGGGATAAACAAAACTACAAGAGCAACAAAACTAGTAAGCCTCAGCCATAAAACAGCACTCCAAAACGGTGCAACATTAAAAATATGCTTAGCAGACACATATGCCACGGCAATAAAAATTGCAGAAATAAACATAAGATAAAATGCCCTGCTGATTTTTAATCTTGTTCCAATCTTTTTGTAAGAGACAACTAAGCCTGCGCTGAGCAAAAAAATAAATCCTATAAAATTAGAGCTTGATAAGGATTCATTCAAAATCAAGAATGATAGCACTAATACAAATACTGGAATCAATTGGTTGAGTATTGTGATTCTTGAGATTTCCTCGTACTGCACAGCTTTATAGTAAAGTATTATTCCAATAGTGACTGCTGTGCTTGATAAGGATGCAATCAAGAAATTTATTAAATTTAATGGCTTAAAATCCACAAAAGGCAATAAAAAAACTAGTAGAATATTAGTGAGCCCATTTAAAATTATATACACCAGCGGATTTTTTATGTAACTTTTAGATATTACAAATTTATCTATCAAAGATGTAAAAGCCCAAATTCCCTGTGCAATTAAAACAAAAAATACCCAGCTTTCCATTTTATTTCTGCAGGATTATTTTATTTTTTAGTTTCTCAGCATAAATGCAGGCATTGCAGACATCATTTGAACTCGGCTCGTTGCATTTAGCACAAATTTTTATTGCACCATCTTTAAATTTTTCTTTCAAATAAGGAAGAATCTGCAGAAATGAATTCATAATGGAATATTTTGTGCCTGGGAATTTATTTTCCATTTCATTAAGCATGTCCCTGACTTGCGCTCTAAATGACTGGGAAGTATTAGGGCACTCGGTAAAAGTGTCAAGCAAGCGATTCAAGAAAGCATAGGTTGTTGCTTCCTTTTCAGTGCATAAATATAAAGGTTTTATTCTCTGCACAAACTTGTCATTCTGCATCAAGCCGACTTTGGGTCCCAGTCTTGCAGAAGCCCTTAAGTCGTTTCTCATCTGATTCATTAATATTGATTGGCATTCATCATCAAGATTGTGGCCTGTCGCAAGCTTTGTTAATTTAAGTTCTCTGGATTTTTTATTCAATAAATATCTCCTAAAAATGCCGCAAATAGTGCAGGGCTTAACGTGCAATATTTTCAACATTTCATCTAAAGTCAAGCCAAATTCTTCTTTGTACGAGAAAATACGCAATTGGATTTTGTTTTCATCGCAGAATTTTTTTGCTGTCTCTACTGTTTTGTCCCTGTAGCCTGCAATTCCCTCGTCTATAGCGATTGCAGTTATTTTTATTTTTGGATTTTCCTTTGATAGCTTATTCAATAAATTCAGCACAGTCAAAGAATCTTTTCCTCCAGATAATGCAATTCCGATATTCTCTTCTTTATCTAATAATTCAAACTGCCTGATTGTCTTGAAAACCTTGCTTTCAAAATATTCTATAAAATGGCTTCTGCATAGTTTTTCGCCTGATGGCAAAGCAAGTACTGGCTTTTCATCGCAGCAATTTAGTTTTATGTCCATTTTATCCTTTTTTATAAACCCATGGCATTGCTTTTGTTGTATAGTGTGCAGCGTAATTTCCCTTTCTATCCAGTATTATCATGCCGCCATCAAAGCCTGTTTTTTCTTTAATAGTGTCCAATGAAATCCTAATCGCTTCATGCGGCGATTTTCCGTTTTGCACCATGTCAACTGCGCCTTTGACTACTAGAGTTCTCATAAAAGATTCGCCTATGCCAGTTGATGCCGCTCCGGCAAATTCATTTGCGTAAAAGCCTGCGCCCGCTATTGGTGAATCTCCTACTCTTCCAGGAAGCATGTTTTTGATTCCTCCGGTTGAATTTCCAACAGCTATATTGCCATGAATATCAATTGCAACAGCGCCCACTGTATCGGAAGCATTTTTTGACTTGGCAAATGCTTGTGGTTTGATTTTTGCTTGCTTGAATCCATTTTGAGAAGCAAATTTTGTGGCAAACCTGCCAACAATCAGGCAATGCCTTGTCTTTTCCATTACTTTTCTTGCGACCGAAATCGGATTTTTTATATCTTCAATGGCTGCCACAGATCCGCATTTCAAATTAGATCCGTCCATTATGCCAGCATCCATTCTAACTTTGCGGTCGTTTTGTGAGAGAGAGCCAAGCCCACAATCAAAATATCCGCTATCCTCAAGAAGATTTATGGACTTTTCAACAGCATCCAATGACGAACCTTTGTTTTTCAGGATTTTTATCCCTATATTGGAGGCTTTTTCTAAAATTTGTTTTGCTTTATCCAGATTATGTGTATTCCAGTCACCTGCTCCGCCATGAATGATGATTTTTGGTTTCATTTTAATTGACTATCCTCCCGATATCACAGACAAAATTTTTATTTCATCTTTATCCTTCAACTCTTCATCTTCGAGAATCAATTCATTATTTCTTGAAATAATAACTGTGACTGGATTTATGCTTAGTTTTTTCAATAAGTCTGAAACTACAGAATTATTGTCCAATTCTAAATTTACACTTTTGTTTTGCTTGTCTATAAAAATGTTAATTTTTATTTTGCCCATCAAATTGGCTTGAAAAATGCTTTAATTAATAAACATTATTAAAAATTTAGATAAATTTATATAGAAAAAAATTAAAAGCCAAATCAATGAAAAAAAGAGGACAAGTAACAATTTTTCTGATTATTGGTATAGTTATTTTAATCTTGGCCGGTATTTTTTATTATATAAGATCTTATAGTGCAAAAACCGTCTTAGACAATGCTCCTGACAAGGTACGATCTAGCGAAGCAGATATAGTAAAAACTTATGCAGAAACCTGCATAAAGTCAATCAGCGACTATGCTCTATTTAACAAAATAGGAATGCAAGGCGGCTACCTAAACCCAAATGGCGACTTGAAATATAATGAGAATGGCGTTCCATCACCAGGCCCAAAACCTACTATGTACCTGGAGAGCATTGTTCCTTATTACCTAAATGACAGCAAAACTTACTACCCCAATTTACAAGAGATAAGCAACAAGATATCAAAATATATTAATGCGGAGCTTGGAAATTGCTTTAAAAAAGACGTTTTTGAGTCTATTGGCATAGGAATAGAGCCTCTAGAAGCTGTCAAGTCAGAAGTAAGTTTAAATGAAGAAGATATTTCTATTAATGTTAATTATGCCATCATCGTAAAAAAGGGAGATGCCAAAACAAGGATAGGCTCTTTTAGGGTTGTTTTACCGATAAGGTTGAAACAATTATATCAAAGCGCTATTTTTCTGGTGGAGAAAGTTAAATCTTTACAGCCCGATAACAAATACGACATAAGTACAGACTGCAATATTTATGATAAAAATGGCTTGACTAACGTGTATTTAAGGGACAGCAACGATAAGAAAGGAAGAATAGTCCAATTTGTGGACTTCAGCACTTATAACAATTATTACTTTAATTCTTATATATTTCAGTTTGCTGTTATGAATGTAACTATTGAAGGAAGCTGTGTTGGACGAGCTTAGTAAAATTTATATATTAATAAGTTCCGGAAGTAGAAAATAATGAAAAAAGGTGCATTTTTGTATTTTGTTGTATTTTTATTATTAATTAATTTATCATATGCTACTATCCCTGATGCTGATCAAGATGGTGTTCCTGATGCTGATGACAAATGCCCAGTATCTTTATTAAAATTCGGAATTTTTTCAGGCGCATACTTTCTTAAAGTGTTCAGAGGTTTTAGATAAATTAAACTAATTTTTTGACAAATTCCGATACAATAATTTTCTTCTTTTCAGAAGACAAAGCAAAAATCTTTTTTTCTATCATTTTTTCCGATATAGTAAAGATATAATTAAGCTTTATGACACTATCCTTTATTGCACCTTCCTTTTTAAGCAAAGGTATGCCCTTCATTTCCACATTGCTTGTTATGCCCGCAACAACAATATTGCCATATTCCTCAAATAAAACTACTGCAGGTCTTTTCTTTAATTCAAATGTATCGACAAACTGAATTTGAGCCAGAATAACATCGCCAAATTTATGCATTATTCCATGCCTCGTCATCCTTATTGCCCCAAAGCTCTTTCATCTTTGGCTGCTGGATTTTGTGCAGGAATTCATCATATTGGTTTCTTTGCTTTAATACAATAAAAATTCTGCTCATTTTATCCAGAAGCTCATTATAGCTCTGCCTTGGATATTCTTTTGCTTTTTTTAACTGTTCTATAACTCCTTTGTCAAGCTGAATTGTGGATGCATTCTTCATATATAATCACCTATATATTAGTTATTTATTAGTTATATATAAGCTTTCTGGTAAAAGCAGTTAGAAATTGAATAATAACATTATCTAACACTATGCCCGCAGCCGAAAACAAAAGATTTAAATATATGTTTACATTATATGATTCTGTATACAAAAATGGCAACAACTATATCAGTAAGGCTGGACAAGTCACTGCTTAAGGACTTGTCTGCAATAGAAAAGAATTGGCAGGCAGACCGCTCAGAAGCAATAAGAAGATTATTAGCTAAAGCTGTAAGCTCTTGGAAAGTAAATAATGTAGTGGAGAAACTTAGAGAACATAAAATCTCAATAGGCAAGGCTGCTGAGCAATGCGGACTTTCTTTATGGGAAATGTTTGACCTTGTAAAAGAAAATAACATTGACTGGACAGCGTACTCTAAAGAAGACCTTGAGAGGGATATTAAGGTTTTAGAGGGAAAATATTGATATCTAATGCGACGGCAGTTATTTGCTTGAGTAAGTTAAATGAAATGGGTTTGCTTAAGAAAGTTTATTCTGTTATAATAATTCCTTCTGCTGTCAAAAAAGAAGTTCTGCTCGAAGGAAAAGAAGGTTATTCAAGCATAAATAATGCTATTGAAAGTGGTTGGATTAAAGTTGCTGATCCAAAGAAGAATTTTAATCTTGGACTTGGCGCTGGAGAGAATCAAGCAATCAACCTTGCAAAAGAGAGAAGGGACAGCATTATACTTGACGATGCTTTAGCTATAAAGGCTGCTAAAGCATTCAATATTCCTATTGTAAGAACTATCACGGTTGTTTTTACAGCACTTCAAAAGAGAATTATAAATAAAACTCAAGCTCTTAATATCTTAAATCAGCTAATTGAAAATGGCTATTATATTTCTACAAAAGATTATGCTGTTTTGATTTCAAGGCTTAAATAGAAATTATTATATACTAAATATTTTAAGAATTTACATACATGAAAAAAAGTGCAATGTTGTATCTTTTTGTGTTCTTTTTACTAATAAATCTGTCTTATGCTGCCGTGCCAGATGCGGATTTTGATGGAGTTCCTGACGCCGATGACAAATGCCCAAACTCTGAAACTAATGTAGTAGACCAGTTTGGCTGCAGCTGTTTGCAAAAGCAATGTCCTTCTGATAATAATATTTGTACTGATGATTGCTCAATTGTGAATGGATTTCCAATATGCAAATTTGCGCCTAATTCAGGGGCCTGTAATGGAGGAATTTGCAGGGACGGGCAATGCGCTCGAAAGACTGTTTCTCAAAGTGCATCATTGCCGAATAAAAATGCGTGCGCAAATACTAATGCGAGGCATTTTCCGCCTGATACTTTATGCACTGACAAGTTTCCGACTCCAAGCGGCCCGGAGATGCCAGTTTTATTTGCAGTAGACTCCAAATACTCAGAATCCGATCAAAAAAATTATGGAAACATAAAAAGCTGCCATTACTATGAGGTTTGCTCTGACGAGCTTGACCAGTATATTGATGAAGCCATAAACTGCTGTGAAAGCGGAGCTGGAAATTCCCCTGAGTGCGTTTTTGCAAGAGAGAATATGCAGGGCAGCGCAAAAAGATGCAATGCCCTATATATTATAAAAAGTGCCCAGCTTGGAAAATATAATCCTTACTCTGCGACAGGTCCTGCGTGCTGCCCTTCACAAGTATATCCTGAATGGCGCTTCTGGTGCGATGCAATTACACAGCAGCCGGGCAGGCATTATGGCTCCTGCGCCTCGCCTGTGGCAAGCGGAACGCCAACGCCGGGAATGGCCGCCAGTGGGCTTACGGACGGCATC
>CAYIKX010000048.1:0-7827 GCA_964364025.1 uncultured Methanosarcinales archaeon | reverse complement strand
TTGGATATTTTATCTTTTGCTGTTTATACTTTACTGGTGGCTGCTTAAAGGCATACAAAGCAAATTCTGGCGCTTTGTTCTTGCTTTATTGCTGACTATTTTGACCATTGCTTTGCTGCAGGGATTATTTAATTATCTGACATTGCCGGAAATTTCTGGAATTAGGGCTCCTGAAGCTCCAAGCGGAATTGGAGGATTTTTCAAGGACTTGTTTGGAAGCTTTAAAGGAATAGAATTGCCTGGAGTTTCAGCGCCAGGATGGCCTGACTGGGCAACGGATTTGTTTGGAGTGCCAACTACTGTGCCAACTGGGCCTACAACATTGCCTACTGTGCCGACGCCGACTGGGCCGATAACTACAACGCCTACACCTTCTGTGACTGGGGGCAAAGGCGGAATTTTTGGTAGTGGTATATCATGGTTGTGGCTTTTGCTTTTATTATTGCTTATTTTTGCTTTTAAGAAACCTCGAGAGTGGGCATGGGATGAACTAAAAAAATTGAGAAAACCAACAAAACCTCCAGAGGCTGTAGTTGCAGCGGCTCTACAAGTAGAAGAAGTAGCAATTGAACAAATTTTAAGTGAAATTGAAAATTATCTAAATATAAAACGTGAGGCTCTCATAAATATTTACAACATTTATAAAACAAAAAAGAAAATAACACAAGAATTTATTGATATTTATCATAAAACACTTTACAATGTAGAAGCTCCTTATTTATTGGACCCAGAGCATCCTTCACACAAATCATTCTTAGAGGAAGATACAGATGTAAACAAACTAATAAAGCAAGAGTTAGAGCTTGAAAAACATTTGGGAGAACTGCTAAAAATTGAGTATAAATTATCAGGTGTAAAAGGTAAAGGTGGTGATGCTTTAAAATGGCTTGAGACAATCAAAAGAACTTTCGGAGCACAAGAAGAAATGCCATTTAAGAAAAAAGAATATCAGATAGGTTACAGTAAACTTCTACAATATGTGAACGAATTAATCAAAGTTGCAGAAAAAGTCAAGCTTTCAATACAAGCTTATTTTTCATTGACAAAAGTTCATGTTGAAGCAGAAAAAGAGTTAGAAGAACTTGTAGACCCAGCAAAATTTGAAGCTATAATCAAAAAGATGAGGATTGAAAAATGGCATGACTTAATTCAAATGAAAACACGAGAATCAAGAGATTTTTCAAAAATTTCAAAATATCTAACTAAAGACGAGCCTAGTTTCTTAAAGACTCAATTATTTGCTGCCATAAACGATGAAAGACGATATTTAAAATATATTGCATGGCTAATTGTATTTTTACAGAAAAATGCTGATATTAAGACAGTTATACAAGATTTAGTTGTATGGAAAGGTGTAAGAAGAGGATGGCTAAAAGCAACTCAAGAAACTACTCAACAGCCAGGAGTTGAGTATAAAACACCTTTATTGATTTCAACAAAGGTTGCACAAGGCTTAGAACCATTTGATGCCCGCTGTTTTATATATAAAAGGGTTGGAGAGGAGTTTGAAAAGCAACCTATCCGTAAAATTATTTTTACAATACAAGTATCTAAAAAAATAGCAGATATCTTTAAACCCATTTGGCCTGGCGAGTCTCCACCAACAAAACCCTTAAGAGAGAATTTTCCAACAGATTACGACTACAGATTAGCAATTAGAGGTTATCAAAATCAACTGGAAGATTATCAGACTAATTACAGACAAGCTGTTGAACAAAGTGCTCAATCAATTAAAGAAATTCTTGGAGATGTACAATTTTCTTCTATGGATCCATCGCCGTATGGATTTGGAGACTTAGAGCCGGGAGAGTATAAAATAATAATACTTGTAAGGGGAAATAGGCCGGATGAAAGTGCAATTCCACCTAATAAAAGACTACCTACTGCAGAAAAAAGATTTGGTTGGGATAAAAAAGAAGTTACAATATATATCAAAGCACCACCTAAGACTGAAATTGAAGACTTGAAAGTTGAGCCAAAAGAAGCTACTAAAAAAGGTGTTCCATTTGGTACAGATATAATAATATCAACTAAAATCACTAATGGAAAGACACCATTCAAGTATTATTATCATGTAAGCAAAAAGGAAGCTGGAGTATATGAACCTATTTATACAGAAAATTCTGTAAATCTTGAACCTGGAATTGTTGATATAAAGTTAACATCAAATGATTTTAGGCAGTTTGGTGGTTTTAAAATTGGAGAATATAAGGTAGAGATTTTTGTAAATGGTTCTTCTGGGCTAAGAGAATATGATGAAACTAAAAAAGAAGTTTCTATATTTATAAATCCACCGCCAAAAACAGATTTTAAGTTAGAATTAACTCCGAAAAAACCAGAAAAAGGGGTTCCATTTAGAACAGATATAGGCGTTACAATAATAGTTACTCAAGGCAAACCTCCATTTGAAATCTTTTATAAATTATTTAAAGGTGAATTGTACAAAGGTAGATACAGAGATTTAAAAATTATTACTGATTTTATATTATTCGGTCAGATAGACCAGCTCCAACAAGGGCTAAAAGTTAATTTATTACCCAAAGAGCTAAATTTGGAACCTGGTATATACAGGGTTGAAATTGCAGTTGAAGGATCGTATAGGATAACAACATATGATAAAACTGTAAAACATTTCTTTATAGTTATAAAA
Source organism: uncultured Methanosarcinales archaeon (assembly GCA_964364025.1). Taxonomy (GTDB): domain Archaea; phylum Nanobdellota; class Nanobdellia; order Woesearchaeales; family GW2011-AR4. Next base: position 5,177 of record CAYIKX010000048.1, on the reverse strand, counting down.
GAACCACCAAAGACAGATTTTGAATTATCAGTCAATCCAAAAGAAGTAACAAAAGAACCTGGTGTGGAATACAAAACACCAATTAGCATCTCAGTTAAAGTTATTCAAGGCGTACCACAATTTAAAATTTATTATAAAATACTTGATTCAGAAACTTTAAGACTGGTTTATTCATTACCTGGCTATGAGCCATTTGAAATTATAACTGAATTTAGAAGAGAAAGTAAGATAAATTTACATGAAATCCGGGGGCTTGATTTAGTACCTGGTAAATACTTAATAAAAGTCCTTGTAGTTGGTTCTTCTAGAATAGATGCTTATGATAAAGCTGAAAAAGAAGTTCCTATTATTATAAAATCACCATATAAGACTTATCCTATCCCACGAATGAGGATAGACCTTAGTAAGGACAGAGTTCCGAGAATACAAAAGTAAACTATAACGAAATTTAAATAATTATATCATTAAATATCAAAAATAGTTAAAAACATAAAATATCCAACAATAAAATGCCAGAACAACAACAATTGCCATGAAATACCAAAATTCTTAATTTTTATAGCAAACTTTATATATTACTTTTTTTACATCACTTATTAAAGACATATTATGTGATGTGAAATGGAACTAATCCAGTTGGCAAAAAGGCTTGAAGGGCTGCGGATAGGTAGTATAATAATAGAAAAGTATATAAATATGTTTTATACTATATTATTATAAAATATATTAAAATATCGTATAAAATGACTTTAAGAATTTTGGTGAAAAAGCTTGAATTGCTGCGCAGGAAGTTTATCGTAAGGGAAGAACTAAAATCTTACTGCAAGGGCTTAAAGCTGGATTACTATACTTCTATTATGTACCTCACTTCCAATAATTACCTAGTTAGGATTCTGCGTGGCATTTTTTACGTCAAGTCTATTGAGGAGAGAAAGCTTGACAAGGTAGACATAAGCTTTGAAGAAGCCATTTCAGAAGCCTTGAGTATCAAGGGCGTTAAAAAGTGGTATTTTGGCTTGGAGTCGGCAATTAAGCTGAATAATATTACTCATGAATATTTTGCTGTGGAAACAATAATATCTGACAAACTTTCAAGGCCAAATCCTTTTAATATAATGGGCAGGAAAGTCAGGTTTGTAAAGCTGAATAAGAAGCTACTTGAATTTGGTGTAATCAAAAATAGATTTAATTATTCTGATGCAGAGAAGACCGTCCTTGACTTTATATACTTAGGCAAGTACAACAGGAATCCAGATGAGAGCATAAGGAACAAGGTGGCAGATTACATTGGCAATTGCAAAAAACCAAAACTTAGAAAATATTCAGAAAATTATCCGAAAACAGTCGGAAAGTTGGTTGAGGAATTGATATGATAAGCAAAGACTTAATTGATTATATTGCAAGCAAGGCAAAAATCAGCAACACAATCCTTGTTGAGAAAGACTTCATAATTCAGTCTCTATTGCTGAGGCTTTCAAAAAACAATTATTTTACCGATAATTACGCTTTCAAAGGAGGCACTTGCCTGATAAAGTGCTATCTTGGCTATTACAGGTTTTCTGAGGACTTGGACTTTACGTACAAAAATCAAAGATTTTTTGGAAACAAGAGCCATACTGCTATTAGGAAAATGCTTTCTTCTGAAATAAGAAAGCTTATGGAAGTTATTGCTGATATTTGTGATAAAGCGGGATTGGATTTCGCTACAAGAAAGAATGATCATAGATATGTTGAAATTGGAGGCAGCAATAGATTTTTGACGCTAAAGGCGTGGTATAAATCAAGCGTGGACGGTAAAGAGTATTTCATCAAGTTTCAGTTCAATTTTGTCGAGAATATTATGTATAAATTTCTAAGGAAGAAAGCCTATCCTTTGATTGGAAAAATAGACGAAAAGGAAATAAATACCTTATTTCCTGAAGAATCTGAAGTTCTGTTGTTGAGACCTGCTTTTGATGTGTACGACATCAAGGAAATACTATTAGAAAAAGTAAGGGCCATATTAACAAGAAGAGGCATAAAGGAAAGAGATTTTGTTGATGTTTTTCTTATCACTAAAAAAATAAACAAAAACATTAGGGCGTTTAAAGAAAGCATTATTTTAAAGACCATATTTATGCTAAAGTACGAAAAGTATAGGGAGAACTTAGAAGAGAAAACAAATTTAAAAGATTGGATAAAGGCGGGTCAAGAACATTACCTTCTTTTGAAACCCTTAAATGGATTTGAACAATTTCTAAGAGAGACTAAATTGTTCCTAGATGAGCTTGTAAAAGAAATTTTAAAGAAACAAGTATGAATTTTGTGATGTGAAATGGAACTAATCCAGCTGGCAAAAAGGCTTGAAGGGCTGCAGACAGTAGACAGCATAGCAAAAAACCTCGATATAGGCAGAAGAACAGCTATTAACTACATATGGAAACTAAAAAAAAATGGCTTTGCAGAAACCATTTATGGAAAGAGAAAGATAAGAATGTATAGGATATCACCTATAAAACCAGTTAAGACTGGATATCCCGGACTTTACGAATTCCTAAACCAAAACTCAAAAATCAAAATTTACGCCCCATATATAAACAGAATTTATGACCATAAGCCAAATGCAGAGGAAATGATTGTGAAAGCTGTCCAGACAGGCGATTTTAGAACAGTACTTTCGGCATTAAATTTGTTTAACAAGATTAAAGACTGGACTTTGCTAAGCAAACTTGCAAAAAAAACAAATGTTGGCAGAAAAATAGGCGCTTTGTACGATGCAGCCAGAACAATAATAAGAGTAAAAAAAATGGATGAAAGAACAAGAAGCTCATTATTAAAAAGCAAAATAGATAGCAAATTCATAGTAATAAATGCGAGAACAAAGGATTTAAACCAGATAGAAAAAATATGGAAGGTTTACTTGCCTTTTAATAAGGCAGATTTGGAGGCGTATAAAGAATGATTAAAATAGAAACATTTATATATAAATATATATCTAATAAATATATACATATATAAAATAGATATACAAAATGTCTCAAGCAATACAAATCAGAGAAAGAGAAAGATTAGCACATTCTCCTACATTGAATACTATTCTAATGGTTGAAGAAACGTTAAGGAATGGTGATTTAATGACATTGGCAGAATTAAAAAAGAAACTGCCTAAAAAGGTAATGCATCAAACTTTGATTCAAATATTAGATTACTTACAATTTAGCGGAAAAATTATTATCGGCACTAAGGGAATTCTATGGATATTTGCAGAGAGAAAAGAATTGAATGAGCTAATTAAAAGAGGAACTGAGGTATGAATAAACCAGTTAGAGTAATTCTTCTTGACGAAGCTGATTCTGAGTACAAGAAATTAAATAAGAAAGTTGGACAACAAATTAAAGAAGGTAATGATAATACAGAAGAGTCACAATTGCTTCGTTCAATAAAACAAAAGATTGAATTCATTAAAGCAAACCCTTTCTATGGTGACAATATTTCCAAAGCGCTTATTCCAAAAGAGTATATTGTAAAATATAATGCAAAAAACTTGTGGAGGGTTGAACTGACAAATTATTGGAGGATGTTGTACACTATCAAAGGTGATCAAATAGAAGTTATTTGTTTTATTCTTGATATTATCGACCATAAAGAATACGATAAAAAATTTGGATATAGGAAAAAATAAACAATGATTAATCTAGAAGAACAGATAAGCCTTTTCAAAATAATAGGAACTCAGCTAAAGAAAAAAGTAGAATGTATCGCTATAGGCGGCTCTGCAATGATGTTTTACCAGGCAAAAAATGCAACAAAAGGTGTTGACTTGGTTTTCTTAAAAAAAGAGGACTTAGAAGCTGTTAAGGATATAATTTTTAATTCTGGATTCAATGAAAGAAAAAATATTCAAGGGATATTCAGGGAAGATGAAGAGTCAACAAAACCAATAATGATGGAAGGCAGCGACACAAGATTTGACCTTTTCTTAAATGAAGTCATAGGTTTTAAAATTAATCAAGCGATAATTGACAGGGTAAGAGAAGTCCACGAATTCGGCAATTTTATAGTAAAAACAGCAAGCCCTGAAGATATTTTGATGATGAAAGGCTGCACAGAAAGGGCAAGAGACAGGGATGATGCTGCAGAATTAATCAAAAAGGTTAACATCAATTGGAATATTATAATAAGCGAAATCTCAAACCAAGCAAAAATCGGAATGATTGCTTTTCCATTGCTGCTTTATGATTTTTTGACAGAATTAAAGGAGAATTATAAAATTGATGCGCCAAAAGAAATAACAAAAGAACTATTAGTTACAGCTGAGAAGCAATTTAAAGAACTTAAGAAAAAAGGCCAGCTCATAAAAGTAAAAAAATACAAAAACTAAAACATTTATATACTTTTAAAATTTATGTAAATAAAAAAGAGGTAAAATGCCAATCGAAGAACAGCAATTACCGCCTCCGCCGCCAAAAAAAGGGATATTTGGAAAGCAACAGCAAGAAGCGCCGGATATGAGCGGCATAACAAGTGATGTAAACACATTGAGCAGACGCTTAAGGCTTCTTGAAGAAGGATTTGCAAATTTAAGAAGATTCTTCCAGGTTACAGAAGAAAATATTATAGCAAAAAACAAGCATTATTCTGCTGAGATTAAGACAGTGACATCTGACATTACTGAAATCAGGAAGGAAATACAGGAGTTAAAAGACAAATTGCTTCTTGTAATAAGAGAGCTTCAGACAGTTGCAAGAAAAGAGGAAGTGAAAGTGCTTGAAAAGTACATAAACTTATGGAATCCTGTAAAGTTTGTAAGCCAGAATGAGATTGAAAGCATAATTAATGAAGTTCTTGACAAAAGAAAAGGGATTTAGATAGCTATTAAGACACCAACAATATGGAAAGCTTTAAATATGTCGGAAATCAAAGATTTCCGAGCATGCTCAAAAATTGATAATTTTTGACATGTTTATTTAAAGTAAAAAAAGAGGTGCATTGATGGCTTTTCTCAAGTTCGGGAAGAAAAAGAAAGAGGAACCCTTAGAAATACCAGTTCCATCGCCAGAAATGGAAACCCAAAGCGTGCCTGTTGAGCAGGTTCAAATGATGAAGCAGCAAGGCTACACAAACAACCAGATTGCACAAGCGCTTCAAAGCCAGGGCTACAATAATTCCCAGATATACGATGCCATAAATCAGGCAAG
>CAYIKX010000047.1:0-8256 GCA_964364025.1 uncultured Methanosarcinales archaeon | reverse complement strand
GAGAAGTATGAAAGGTGCTCGTGGTAAACTGTATCGAATGTCATCTTTTCAAGCATGTCCACTAAATACGGAGCTTCAATTACAAAAATCCCGTCTTTTTTGAGCAAAGATTTTACATTGTTTGCCAACCCGCGTATGTCATCTACATGTGCAAAGACATTAGTGGCTGTCACCACATCTGCATTGCCTTTTTCTGCAATTATCCTTTTAACAACAGCAGAATTAAAAAAGTCATTTATTGTCTCTATTCCATTCTGCTGTGCTATGCAGGCGATGTTGGTGGCTGGTTCAACGCCTATGGTGCTTGCTCCATACCTTTGGAATCCCTTAAGGAGTAGCCCGTCGTTGCTCCCTATGTCAACTACAAGGGATTTTTTATCGAGCCTGAATTCCTTTGAAATCTCTTCTGCCATCTTTGTGAAATGCACTTTAAATGTATTTGTTGTTGAACTAACATAAACATAATTCTTGAACATTATTTCCGGCGGGACTACATAATTCAGCTGCGCCAGCTTGCAGTTTGGGCAGAAACATACCTCTAATGGGAAAGTTTTTTCTTTCTGATTCAGCTCTTCCTCTTTCAAGAAGCTGTTGGCTAATGGGGTATTCCCTAATGAAAGAAACTTTTTCAGATTTTTATTCTTGCAAATTCTGCATTTCATTGTTATGAATCCGATGTTGCAGTTTTAAGCTATAAATAGTTTGTTTATAAAAGTTTTGGAAGGGCGTAGCAGTTGGAGTTTTGCACGCTAAATCAGGCAAAAAAGTAAATAATTTAAATATGCTTCAATTACTCTGAACCATATGACAAAGATAGGCACAAATGTAAGACTGAAACAGACTGAAAGGTACTTTGGAAGATATTTAAATAAAAATACAGAAGTGATTGACATCGGCTCTGGAAATGGCTACATCTCGCAGTATTTGGTCAATAAATTTGGCTGCAAGATGCATTGCTCAGACATTATAAATTACATGGAATACAAAATACCGTTCACTTTGATAAAGAACAATAAATTGCCATTTAAGAAAAATGCGTTTGATATAGCTATAATGAACGATGTCCTTCACCATATGCCTCCTGAAATACAGGAAATCATGCTTAAAGAAGTTACAAGAATTGCAAAGAAGCTATTGGTGGTAGAGACAAGCAGAACGGCAACAGCATTGATTTTAGACACCATATTCAGCAGGATTCAGTGCTTTGACATGCCTATAACATACACTCATAGGAACAATAAGGGCTGGAAAAGGCTGTTTACTAAAATTGATTTGGAATTTGAAGAAATGAAGATAAAAAGTCCATGGTATTATCCATTACATCATCTGTTTTTTGCTGTGTCAAAAAAAGTTAATTCGTAAAATTTAATGTTCTAGCAATAGGAAAAAATTGATTGAAGTATAAAAACAATTATGAAACAAATTTATAGAAATGTTAAAAAATGCAGGATATGCAGTGCAAAAAATATGGTGAAGTATCTTGATTTAGGGAAAATGCCATTGACAAATTTATTGGTAGAACCTAAAAATAAAAATAAGCCGGAACTGAAATTCCCATTGGATATTCTATATTGCAAAAATTGCTCCTTGTCGCAGTTAAGCATTGTTGTGAATCCGGAAATCCTTTTCTCAAAATATGTTTACAGATCTTCGATACCAAAAACTTTTCAAGACCACTGTGCGCAAATAGCAGATAAAGCAAGTGAAATAGTAAATCCAGGCAGAAACAAATTGGTCATTGATATTGCAAGTAATGACGGTTGCCTGCTGTATCAATTTAAGAATAAAGGATTTGAAGTAATTGGAGTGGAACCAGCAGAAAATATTGCAAAAATTGCAAATGCTAATGGCCTAAAGACTATCTGCTCCTTTTGGGATATCGAAACTTCAAATAAAATATTACAAAGATATGGAAAAGCGAGAATTATAACTGCAACAAATGTATTAGCCCACGTGGATGACTTAAATACATTCCTGAAAGCAGTCGGCATTCTTTTAGACGAAGATGGTATATTCATTGTAGAAGTTCCCTACCTGTACGATATTTTATCCAAAAGCGAGTTTGACACGGTTTATCACGAGCATTTATCGTATTTTTTGGTAAGCCCATTAAAAAAATTATACGATAACAATAAATTAAAGATTTTTAGAATAGAAAAATATCCCATACATGGCGGCTCAATAAGGATTTACTCCTCAAAAAAGTTTTTTGAGGAAGACGACAGCGTTAAAGAATTTCTGAAATTCGAGCTTGACAAAAAATTGTATGAAATAAAAACCTATAAAAGTTTTGAAATTAAAGTTAAAAAAGTGAAAAATGAGCTTATAAAATTGCTAATAGAGCTCAAGCGCAAAAATAAGAAAATAGCAGCTTATGGCGCTTCTGCAAAGGGCAATACACTGCTAAACTATTGCTGTATCGATAGCAAACTAGTTGACTTTATTGCTGATGATACTCCGGAAAAACAAGGTAAGCTTGCGCCTGGAAGCAAAATAAGGATAGTTGATTCAAGCTATTTGAATAAGGAAAAACCTGATTATATACTTTTGTTGGCATGGAATTTTTCAGAAGAGATAATGAGAAAGACAAATGATATTTACAGAAGAAAAGTAAAATATATAATACCCATTCCATCTGTTAAGATAGTACAAATTTAATTTTGCATAACATTATTAAATCCGCAGTTTTTCTCGTGGCTTGGTGGTTTGAATAGCGAAGAAGAAAAAGCGCATAGCTATATGCATTATGGCTTATCAGGCTGTGAATACATTAGACAAGGTTTTAGACCTGATTCCTTCAGAAGTTAAAAGAATGGTTGAAGAGATATATATTCTTGATGATGCCAGCGATGACAATACATACTATGCTGCAGTTGGTTATAAGGCGTTAAAAAAATTAAAAAAGCTTAAAGTTTACAGGAACCCGAAAAATCTTGGGCTTGGAGGTAACCAGAAGCATGCGTTTAATTACGCGATTAAAAAGGGATTTGATGTACTGGCGTTGCTGCACGGCGATAACCAATATGATCCAAGATATCTTTCGTCTTTATTAAAGCCTCTGATAGAAGATAAGGCAGATTTTGTTTTTGGCTCGAGAATGATCAGTCATCCATTGAAAGGCGGCATGCCATTGTATAAATTCTTAGGCAATAGATTCTTAACATTTGTAGAGAATATCCTCCTTGATATGAATTTATCAGAATACCATTCTGGATACAGACTCTTTAATGTTCATTCGCTTAAGAAGGTTCCTTTCAACAGAAACTCAGATGATTTTCATTTTGATACAGAAATTATTATCCAATTCAAGGAAGCAGGCGTCAGGATAGCTGAACTGCCGATACCAACTTTTTATGGCGACGAGATATCCCATGTCAAGGTTTTCAAGTACGGCTTTAATGTTCTAAAGGCTGTATTAGAATACAGGCTACATAAGGCTGGCTTAATCAAATCACATAAGTTTGATTTTTGATATTGTTTTTGTATTGCGCATAGTTAATTATATTTTGCCCAGTTGAACCCAATTTCTTTATCATCATGAGGGATTCTTTGCTCATCTGGTTTTTTTCTGTTGTAGGAGCGGCTCATCAGATAAAGCATTATCAAAGGCTTTTTTCCCAAAGCCTTGTATCCATGCGCAACATTTTTCGGAATAAAAACCAGCTTTTGGTCTTTGTCACTCATTACAAAAGTATTTGTTTGTCTGTAGGTTTTTGAAGCCTTCCTCATGTCGTATAAAACAACCTGCGCCTTGCCGCTTACAACATAGAATGTATCATCTTGATATTTGTGCCAGTGAAATGCTTTTATTATTCCGGGCTTTGTCAAAGAAATAGAAGCCTGTCCAAAATGCAAAAGATTGTCGTCATCTCGCAAAATTTCTCTAAAGTGTCCTCGATAATCTGTATGAGTTTCAATTTTTTTTATTTTTACACCATCTATCATCACTGCAATAATTTTGAAATTGTTATATAAATGTTTCTACAAAATATTATCTGGCATAATATATAACAATTCTGCCAGAACTAGAAGTATCATCTCCTATTTCATTTACCTTAACCCAATTGCCTGGGATTGCAATTAAATGCTTGCCAAAGACAGCCTGATTGTTATTTACCATTATATATGCGTCTTTTAGGCTATTAAGTTTGCCCTGGTTTAAATCAAAATCTATTAAATCTAGATTTTTGTCAAATTGCGACACGTATCTAAGAATATTTATACTTCTTTCATCTGTATAGACTGGTTTATTAAATGATTTTAATAATGGATAAGCCTTATTTTTATAAATTTCTTTTATGTTTTTAATGCCATATTCCTTCTCTGTTCCATAAAGAGATTTGTTAACTTCCAGATATATGGCTCCAATAGAAGTTAGAAACAGGAATATTAATGCAAAAGGCAGAATAAACTTCTTTAATATTTTTTCTTTTTCATTCAAAAAAGCTGCCAGCAACAATAATGTCGGAAATGTGACAAGGGTAAGGTATCTTGCGACTGCAAAAAATGGAGCATAAGTACGTATGCTTTGGGTTCCTAAGTAGAGGTATAGCATTATGGGTAAAAACCATATCAACAAGTGGTTAGTTTCTTCTTTTCTATGGAATAACCAATAAAAAGTTGCTAGGGATATAAATAAATAAAAATATCCTAATTGGATATCCCCAAATATTACAAAAGGCCATGTTAGGAAAAATTTTGGGAATTCATTTCTTCCGTAATAATTCAAATCCTTGAGCAATTGAAGCAGTTCGGGGCTGTTCAGCTTGTGAATTTTAAAAAGAGGATCTCCAGTGTAATGGTATAATATGGACATCTCAATAAATAACATTATCAGGAACCCCAAGCCAACAAGTAAATACTCCATTTTTATTTTTCTTTTATATATGAAATAACTTAAAAAAAACAATGCAATCAAAATAGCCATTTCCCTAACCATGTAAGCTATTCCAAAAAATATGCCAGATAAAAAGTATAATGACTTGCATTTTAAATCGCCACTAATTTTTTCAGCTTTTAAAAAAATAAATACAGATAAACTTGCGAAAAAGGCAGATGGCACATCAGAAAGGAGTCTTGTGGAATTCACAACATCCAATGGAAATATTGACAGCAGGAAAGCTGCAATTAATCCCGTCTTTTCATCAAACAGAAGCTTCGCAAAAAAGAATATTAAAATTATCTCTCCAATAGAGGTTAATAGTGTGAATAAAACAGAAGAAACTTCATTGACGCCAAAAAGATAGTAGGATAAGGATACTGGCATTATCAGCCCTATTCTTCCAATACCATGATCGTATTCTTTCGGGGGAAAATTGCCTGTGGACATGGCATGTGCATATCTGCTATACTCTAATGAATCTGAGATTCCAACCCCATTAAAGAAAAAAATTCTCAAAAATAAGCCAAGTATTACTATCAATGTCAACAATAAAATATTTCTATTTTTTTCCAATTTATTCATTTTTTGTGTCAAAAATCATACTTGCCGATTAAATTCTTGAACATCATCTTAAAGATATCAAATACGTATTTTGGAATATTGACATTGGATTGCTCATCGGAATATATTGTAGTAATTGGTATTTGCTTAATCCTCAGTTTTTTCTTGCCGGACATCATAATCATCTCGCCGTCAAAATGAAACGAATTGCTCAGCTTCATAAAAGGTATTTCCATCAATGCTTTTTTGGAATAAGCGATAAATCCTGTATGAAACTCTGCTATATCCATGCCGAAAGCAACATTCTCTAAAAATGTCAAAAATCGATTTCCCATGTACTTCCATAAAGGCATACCTCCCTTTAGAGCTCCCCCCAAAATTCTTGAGCCAATAACAACATCAGCCTTATTTGATAAAATAGGCTCGGTAATCCTGTCTAGAAATTCTGGCGGATGCTGCCCGTCAGAGTGGATTAAAACTGCAGCATCAGCGCCTAACCTTAAGGCTTCTGTAAATCCTGTCTTTTGGGACATTGCATATCCCTTATTTGTCTTGAAATGCACTATTTTTACTTTTTTATATTTTCGCTTCAGCTTCAATAATATATCTTGTGTGACGTCTCTGCTTCCATCGTTGATTATGACAAATCTAAAAACCTTTTTAAGAAAGTCTTTGGGAATTCCCTCAAAAACCCCTTCAATTTTATTTGCGCAATTATAAGCTGGAATTACAACAACAATTTTATTTTTGTTATTCATTATGTCACTCTAAAAATTGATTACTATTTCGGTTATATTTGATTAAAATATGATTATTATTAAATATAATCCAATTTATTTTTCTCTATGTTGGAACCCTTAATAATTTAGCCCTGATTTAAATATTTTTCGTGAATAATATTTTGTTAACCATATGTTTATATTTGAGTTTAATTTTATCACTATTAAAGTTATTCGCTTGAAAGCTATGAAACAGAGACCATATAGAAAAAAGAAAGTTGTGCAAGAAGATTTTGACAAGCTCACAGACTATGATTCTAGAAGGGACATGTATTATTTCCATAGAAGATTAAAAAAGCTTTTGGATGTTATTCCAAAGGACAAAAGCATAAAAATTCTTGATTTTGGCGGTGGCAGCGGTCTTTTTTCCCTTGAATTAAGAGAAAGGGGGTACAGCAACATGCATTTGGTCGATGCATCGCTGTCGCAATGCAGGCAAGCAAGAGAAAAGAGGCTCAAAAACGTTTATGTTGGCGATGAAAATTATGTTATCAGGCACTTTGAAGAAGGTACTTTTGATTTTATTTTGATGTGCGATGTAATAGAGCATCTTGAAAGACCGGTAAATACTCTGCTAAAGATTAGAAAAGTGCTAAAACTGCATGGGCTATTATTTATCACTTATCCAAATCCACTATGGGTTCCGATATTGAACTTTTTGGGTGATATTAATCTAAAATTAAAGGGGAAAGATAACAAAATCCACCTTGAAAAGATAAGAAAAAAATTAGGAAGTAATTTCATTTTAAAGTCTCATGAAGGGTGCATGCTTGTATCCATGCTTCCAAAACCAATTCTCCGCTTTTTTGAATATATAGAAGCTCTTATCCCAAGCAGGATAAGAAGAAAGGTATGCATTCTTAATGTTGCTGTTCTTGAAAAGAATGTAGATTAGAATGTAGTTTAAAAAAGCAGCAGGATGAAAAATATTCCGACTAAGATTTAGCTATTTAATCCAAGCATGATAACCAAAACTTTTATAAAAAGCCTAAAAATCATGCAGGTAAGGTGATTTAATGAATATAATGGTAACAGGAGCTGCTGGTCTTTTTGGAGTGCACATGGTGGATAAGCTGGTCAAAAGAGACGATGTAAGCAAGGTTTATGGAGTGGATAACTTTTCGAGAAACTTCTTTCAGCAAGATCCGTTCATAAAATCTCCAGAGTTTTCCAAGAAATTTATCCTCATTAAAAAAAACTATAATGAAATAGATACTCATATATTAAACTTGCTTGAGATTAACACAATCATTCATTTCGCAGCATACGTATCCATAGACGAATCCATGCGAAGCCCTTTTGAGTATTTCGAAAACAACGAAGCTGCAAATTTCCAATTTATACAAAATATTTTCAAAACAAAACAGCAACCCAGGCTTATATTCGCATCTTCTCCTGAAGTGTACGGGAATCCTGTAAGAATGCCTATGGATGAGGAGCATCCAATGCGCCCAAGAAGTTTTTATGCAGTAACCAAGCTTGCAGCCGAGAAGCACTGCATGGCCCTTTTTGAGTGGTATGGCTATCCGGTTAATGTAATCAGGAATTTTAATACATACGGCGAAAACCAGAATGTGTGGGGCTACTCTGCAGTTATTCCTGCTTTTATCGAAAATGCGCTTAAAGGAAAACCATTAAAAATACATGGCGATGGAAAAAATACTAGAGATTTTCTTTATGTAAAAGATGCTGTGGATGCCTATGACCAGATGATTTCAAGAGATGATTTAAACGGGGAAATATTTAATATAGGAACAGGAAAGCAAACATCTGTCTTAGAAATCGCGCATCTTATCAAATCACTTACAAAATCCGATTCAGAGATTATTCATGTTGAGCCAAGAAAAGGCGACTTAACAGCTTTGCAGGCCGATATATCAAAAATAAAGAATAAACTAGGTTGGGAGCCAAAACATAGCCTACAAGAAGGACTTTCTAAAACAATTAAATGGTATAAGGAATTCATATAATATGATTAATCATGGTGAAAATATTGAAAGTTTTAATTACTGGAGGCGCGGGGTGTATTGGGAG
>CAYIKX010000046.1:0-8284 GCA_964364025.1 uncultured Methanosarcinales archaeon | reverse complement strand
CTTGAATCCAATGCCCGAATTGTATCAGGATGACTCATCTTTCTAATATCTTGCACGAGCGCAAAAACTATAGAAGCAAGTGTGCTCTTTTCGTGGTCAGTTCTCTCGTTTAAGCCTATTTCTTCCAACACTGCCGAGGCTCCAGATGCCGTTGCATACGCCCTAGCTAAGGGATCCGAAAAAACAGGATTCGGATGCCTTGTAATATTTTCTGGTTTATTTCCCTCGTATACAAAAACTCTTGCAATTATTGCAGCGGCTTTCATTCTGGCTGCTTCAGCACGATGGGGATCGTATGTGGGAATCTGCGGTAGTCCTATGCTATGGCCCCTGTATTCTGCAACGGCTTCGCGTACCATTTCTGAATGATTGCCTGCACTTGGAGTTAATTCCATCTTTCCAAGATAAAATCAGATGATTACTTAAATTATTGTTGTCACAAGCATGACAACATTTAAAAATGAACTGAAGTTTGTCATATCAAATGCAGCAATTACAAGATATGCGCATACTGGAGCATATTGGACTTACGAGAAACGAGGCTTTTGTTTATCTCGAACTTCTTAAAACAGGCCCAACAATTGCAAAGAATCTTACGAGAGTAACTAACATGCACAGGACTTCTGTGTATAACTGCTTGCATAGGCTTCATAAAAAGGGCCTTGTGGCTGTAAGTGTATTCAACAGCAAAACACATTTTGAGGCTGTTGATCCGAGCAAGCTGCTTTCGCTTGTAAAGGAAAGGGAGGAAAGGCTGAAAAATATACTGCCGGAACTGAAAAAATTAAGAGATACGAAGTTTTATACAAAACATGAGGTGCAGTATTTCAAGGGCAAGCAGGGACTCAAGACTGTTTTTGACGGCATATTAAACACCGGACAAGATTATGTAGGCTGGGGCCCTGAAAAGAAAATTGAGAAGCTGCTAAAATATTATTTCATACATTACGTCAATAGCAGAAAAGAAAAAAATATCAGCGCAAAATTGATATATTTTGAGAATTCCAGAGGCATGGGTTACACAAAAAACCCCCTTGTTGAAATAAAGTACCTGCCAAAAATGTTTTATTCTCCAACTGCGCTAAGGGTTTATGGAGACAATGTTGCGATAATACTTTTGGAAGACGAGCCTTTATGCATCTTGATAAGGAATAAAGTTATTGCAGATAGTTACAGAAAGCACTTCAATATATTGTGGCAGATGGCAAAAAAATAGTCAAGTATTTTTAACCTATATATTTTTAAACCAAAACCTATTTTAGTTCTACATGAAAAACCTAATAGCACAAGGAGCAGAAGCAAAATTATTCTTGGAAGAAGAGAATATTTTAAAAAACCGTTTTAAAAAATCTTACAGAATCAAAGAAATCGATGACAAACTGCGTTCTTTCAGAACAAGGAGAGAAGCAAAAATACTGCAAAAGTTAGAAGCGATAAATTTTCCAGCGCCAAAAGTAATAAAAAGCGACGAAAAAGAGAATTTGGTTATTGAGAAAATTGAAGGAGAATTAATAAAAAACATTTTAGAGAAATCTGGTTACAAGAAATTATGCTTTGAAATCGGCAAAAAAATTGCAATTTTGCATAATAATTCCATAATTCATGGCGATTTGACAACTTCAAACATGATATTGTCGAATGCGAGTGAGCTTCGTTCTTTGCGAACTCGCTCACAATTGACTGAGATTTATTTTATTGATTTCGGCTTATCATTCTTTTCAGAAAAAGCAGAAGACAAGGCAGTTGACTTGCATCTCTTGAAAGAAGCGCTCGAATCAAAGCACTATACAATATGGGAAGAATGCTATAAATGCGCTCTTGATGCCTATAAAAAAGAGGCAAAAAAATCTCACGAAATAATAAAAAGGCTTGAAGTTGTTGAGAAAAGGGGGAGATATAGGGCGAAGCACGGAAGTTGAAATTTACTAAATTCTATGCAGTAAATTAAATACCAATAATTATTTAAACCAAAATCAAAATAGAACTTAAGATGAACCTTCAACTGCCTAAGGGAACTCAGGATTTTTCGCCTGAAGAGAAGATATTAAGGGACAAGATAGTCGATACTCTAAAAGAAGTCTTTGAATTGTATGGCTATGCCCCTCTTGAAACTCCTGTTTTTGAAAGATTTGAGGTTTTGGCATCAAAATACGCAGGCGGGGCGGAAATATTAAAGGAGACTTTCAGATTGAAAGACCAAGGCAGCAGGGAATTAGGTCTAAGGTATGACTTGACTGTGCCATTGGCAAGATATGTTGGCATGAATCCGAATATTAAGATGCCTTTCAAAAGATACCAGATTGGAGAAGTTTTCAGGGATGGCCCGATTGCTTCTGCAAGATACAGGCAGTTTTTGCAATGCGATGTTGATGTTATCGGCTCTTCCTCAATGGCAACAGATGCAGAAATAGTTTCATTGGTTTGTACTGCATTCTGCAAATTGAACCTTGAAGCTGTTGCCAAAGTCAATAACAGGAAATTGCTGAACGACATTCTGGATTATTGCGGAGTTGGCAAGGATAATCAGGAAGCAGCTATTTTGTCCATAGACAAATCGGAAAAATTCGGCATGGAAGTTGTGAAAAATGAGCTGAAAGAGCAAAGAATTGATGAAAAGAAAATAAGCACCATCTTAAGCTTAATAAGCATCAAAGGAAATAATGAGGAGAAAATATCGCAATTGAAAAAATTCCTGAAAGACTCTGATGGACTGAATAAAATTGAGGAATTGCTGTCTTATATAAAAAATATAAATCTTAAAGCGGATTTTGACGTTTCCCTTGCAAGAGGACTTGCTTATTACACCAGCACTGTCATAGAAGCAGTTTTAAAAAATTCAAGCGTAAAAAGCTCTGTGGCAGGCGGAGGCAGATACGACAACATGATTGGCGCTTTCCTGGGCAAAGGCTCTTATCCGGCAGTCGGAATAAGCTTTGGTGTCGACAGGATTTATGACGCATTATTGGAGAATCAAAAGGCTAGGCAGAAAACCAATACAAAAATTTATGTTATCCCAATCAAAACTTTAAATGAAAGCATGAAAATAGCGCAGCAATTGAGGGATGCTGGAATCAAAACCGATGTTGATTTAATGGACAAAGGGCCAAGCAAAAATTTAGAGTATGCAAATTCTTTGGGAATACCTTTTGTTCTTTTTGTCGGGAAGAAAGAATTGCAAGAGGGAAAATTAAAGCTGAGGGATATGAAAAGCGGGAAGGAAGAGATGATGAAAGCTGATGATATAATTAAGAAATTAAAGGATTAGTTTGGCTTAAAATCACTTCGTTTTATACCATGTCCCTTCATTTTATTCTGCAATGTTGAATTTCCTAACCTTAAGAATTCTGCTGCTTGACTTATATTCCCTCTTGTTCTTTCTAAGGCTTTTTTTATTAGTTTTTGTTCGAACTCGTTCATTAATGTATATAATGCAATGTCACCATTACCTATTCTAGAAGCCACTTGATTACACAAATCATCATAACTTGTTTGATTATATCTTAATGGTTTAAGATGACTTTCAAAATCTTCTTTTATTAAGACACCTGGGTGACCATCAACAGTCCTTGCCTTTGCCTTTTCGGATTCAAGTAACACTACACGACGTATCACAGTTTCCAATTCCCTTACATTACCTGGCCAATGATAACCGAATTGCAGGAAATTCGCGGCTTCGTCATCAATGCAAAGAGGCGGTTTTTCATACGTGTTGCAAGATTTTCGGCAAAAATATCGCGCTAGCAGTAATATATCATTATCCCTTTCCCTTAAAGGTGGTAATTCTATCGAAACTACAGCAAGCCTGTAAAATAAAGGCTCTGAAAATTTGCCTTCTCTAACAGCTTGTTCTATACTTCCACTAGCGGCTGCAATAGCTCTGGCATCTGTTCGCCCAACTGCTGTATCACCAACTCTACGATATTCTCCTTCTTGCAGGACCCTTAACAAATCTACTTGCATTTTTGGGCTCATGTATAGTATCTCGTCTAGAAGTATTGTTCCCTTTGATGCTATCTCAAAATATCCGGATTTGTCTCTGACAGCACCTGTAAAAGCTCCCCTTGCGTGTCCAAATAATTCACTTTCCAGAAGGGATTCTGTAAATGCTCCACAATTGATAGCGACATAAGGGATTCTCCCGCTTCTTTCATGAATGGCCTTGGCAATTTTTTCTTTGCCAGTGCCGCTTTCACCGACGATAAGCACTGGAACATTTACGTGTGCAACTTTCTCTATTATTTCGAATGCCTCGCGCATACGCGAAGACTTACCAATTATACCGTAAGCACCATGATTGCGTCTGTAATCAGCTAAATCTACAATCGGCTCTAGCATTTTATCTTGTATTTTAACTTATTTTTTAAATCTTTCTCTAATAACTACTTTATAGTTGTATATTATATTTTAGTCAACACAACCACTTCCCCCTCATCATCAATCAACATAGAGTGCTCTGCTTGAGTTACAATGCCTTTGCTTACTTCAACTAAAGGAGGAAATTGATGGATTATTCCTAATTGTTTAAGCTCTCTTAAAGCGAATTTTGCCTTTGCTCCAAATTTTCTAGTAAGCCACCATTCTGCAAAAGGCATACCTTCATATGTTGCAATTTCTTTCAGGACTTCTCTTGTTATTGGACTTCTTACTGGCTTTGGGTGCTCTACCATAAAAACCGTTGCATGCCCTTTTTCTGCAACAACTCCAGAGCCTGTAGTTGCAAAAGGCTCAACTGCAAAAGCCATTCCTTTTTTCAGTATTGTCTTGTCGTTGTTATCTATGTTTGGAATTGTCGGTTCAGTGTGAATATTGTATAAATCCAGCCCATGCCCCGATAGATTTCTAACAGGGTTGTATCCATAACTTTTGATTGTGTTATTGATGATTTTGCCGACTTCTCTTAATTCAGTGCCAACATTTATTATTTTTAGCGCTTCTTTTAATGCTTCTTGTGCTGCTTTGACTAAATCACTATAATTTCCTGATAAATCAATTGTATAAGCGTTGTCGCCTATTGCGCCATCGACATGAACTCCTAAGTCTAAGCTGACAACCTGCTCTTCAAAAATTAAATCTTTATCCTCTTCTGTAACGCAAAAATGCGCTGCAATTTCATTGCAGGAAATCTGAACAGGAAAAGCTGGCTTGCCTCCAAGCTCATAAATTTTCTTTTCTATTTTTTCAGTAGCATCAAAGAGAGAGTTGCCTTTTTTAATCAATGATTTTCCATATTCAAGGGCTTCTGCAGATATTCTGCCTGCTTTGATGTAGTTTTGTTTAACTTCTTCTTCCATTTATAAAAGTTTTGAGAGGGGTTTATTTAAAGGTTATGAAAGTCCATCAAATATATTTAACATACACCTTAAAAAACTTTTCATACGTCTTCTTGTATTTTTCCACTAAAAATCTGTTTAATTTATCTTCATGACCTTTGTCAAACGCTTCCAAACAACCAAAATAAGATATTCTTTGAGTTTTCCTTATTATGAGCGGCGGATAATTATGGTTCAGCAGCATTATGTTTATGAGCAATCTTCCAACCCTGCCATTGCCGTCCTCAAAAGGGTGAATTTTTTCAAATTTTCCATGAAAGATTGAAGCTCTTTGCAAAGGATGCATTTCCTTATTTTTGCGATACCATTCGATTAAGCGCTTCATTTCATTTTCAACCTTTTCAGGCAGTGAGGTTTTCACACTTCTTCCCAAAATAAAATTAGGCAGCTTTTTATAACCAGCAGACACTCCAGTATTTTTAACCAGAATTTTATGCAGTTTGATTATGTCTTGTTCATTAATGCCCAATTCATTATTAAAAACTAATTCCATTGCTTCTCTTGTGTTTAAAGTTTCATAAATTTCCCTAAGTTCCTTTCCTTTTACAACTTTATTTTCATGCAAAATAAAAGTCACATCTTTTAGCGTCAGCGAATTTCCTTCAATCGCATTTGACTCGTAAGTAAAATTCACAGTGAATCTGTCGATAATATCCTGCCATTGCTTCTCTGTTATTTTCCTTGTTATTTCCTTATACCCTAATTTTATTTCTTCTAATTTTTTAATTAATACTTCATCAAAAATATTGGATTTTTTATAATGCGCTGCAGCAGATTCCACAAGCTCTTTGGAAATCCTAGCACCTAACAATTCGCTGTAATTATCAATGACTTTGTATCTTTTCTTTGGGCCGTATTCTTTTAAGTAAATCGAGAATTTCTTTACCTTACCATTAAGAAGCCTTATAGATTTCTCTAAATAGTACCTTTTCTTGCCTTTTATCGTTTTGCTGCTTACAAATACCATAAAGACAAGATAACCCTACAAATATATAAAGGTTTCTTTTTTGTAGGGTTACTAAGAAATAAATAGAATTTTATGGTGATATGGGGATTCAAGTGTAGAAATTCTGCCTGCTTTGATGTAATTTTGTTTGGTTTGTTCATTCATTAGAAAAAAGTTTTAGAAAGAGTTATTTAAAGGTTATGAATTGGCTTAATCTTGCTTCAAGCTCTCTCGCGCCTTCTCGAATCAACTTTGAGTCAGCTACTGGCGCAATGCCTAATGGAATCATTTCTTGGCTAGCAACAGCTATAATATGATTTATCGTCGCGTTGCTCATCTGTTCTCCCTTTAATATAAGATAGCCTCCAATTCGCATGTCAATAGCTGGAATTCCTCTCACTCTCAACATACGTGCAGTATCTACCCTAATCCTAGACAATCTCATTTTAGCAGTAGACTCATCGAGGTATCTACTACCATCTCGATTATACAATTGTTCGTCTATGAAAAGTCTATATGCATAATATTTTTCCATATAAACTCCAATTTAGCTATTTCACCCTCACAGTCTCTAAATTTCTAGGCGCAACTGTTTCTACCCTAAAGCCTTTGTGTATAGAACTAGCCAAGTCTAAACATCTTGAATTTTCACCGTGGTTTACAATGACCTTTTTTGGCCTTGGCTCGCATTTTGCTACAAAATTCATCAATTGATTTCTTGAGGAGTGCCCTGAAAACCCTTCAACAGTATGAACCTGCATCTTTATCTGCAGCATTTCCTGCTTGCCCCCGTCAGAGAATGTAAATTCTCTCTCGCCTTGCTGCATTCTTCTTCCAAGCGAGCCTTCTCCCTGGTAGTTTACAAATCCTATGGAATTTTTGGGATTGTCGCAGAGATGCTTTAAGTACTCAACAGATGGGCCTCCGGTCAGCATTCCAGAAGTTGCCAAGACCACGCAAGATCCTGTATTCTCAATAACATCCATTCTTTCTTGCTGGGAGCCTACCCTTTTAAAGACTTCATGCAAAAACGGATTCTGGTCCTTGTGGAATATAAGCTTTCTGATTGAATTATTCAAATATTCAGGATAAGCTGTATGTATAGCTGTAACATCCCATACCATTCCGTCTATGTAGACCGGGACCGGAGCCATTCTGCCTTCCCTAACCATTGCTTCAATTGCCAGCATGACTTCTTGAGCTCTTCCTACCCCTAAGGTTGGTATCAAAACCTTGCCATTTCTTTCTATTGTTTCCTTTATTACTCTCATCAGCTCCTCATCAGTTTCCTGCCTGTGGGGCATGATATTGTCTTTGCCGCCATAAGTTGCTTCGAGCATTAAGGTTTCAAGCCTGGGAAATTGAGTGACTGCTGGCTCAAGCAATAAGGTTCTTCCATATTTTTGGTCGCCGCTGTACAGAATATTGTGCAATCCATTGCCAACATGCAGATGCACCATTGCGCTGCCTAAGATGTGGCCCGCATTATACATAGTAATCCTTACATCTGGAGTAACATCGCTGACTTCATCATATTCAAGAGTAATAGTGTGCTTGACCATCTCCTTGACGTCTTCTGATGTATAAATAGGGTCTTTGCCTTCTGCTCTCTGTATTTTAATGTAATCAAGCATCAGCAAGGCAGAAACATCTCTTGTGGGCTCGGTACAATAAACAGGCCCTTTGTAGCCATATTTAAACAAGTAAGGTATAAACCCGCAATGATCTATATGCGCATGGCTTAAAATTACTGCATCCAAGTCATTTATATTAAATTCAGGCACATCAAGATAGGGGTATGGCTTGTCATCCGATGCAACATTAATTCCGCAATCCAACAAAATTCTTGACTCAGGTGTTTGAAGAAATATGCAGCTTCTTCCAACTTGGCGTCCGCTTCCTAAATAAGTTAATCTAATCCATTCATGCTTCTTTTCCCTTCGCCAGCCGTCATAAATTCTATGCCCCACCTTGTCCAGAAATTTTCTCCTGTCATCGCTGTGCTGGT
>CAYIKX010000045.1:0-8399 GCA_964364025.1 uncultured Methanosarcinales archaeon | reverse complement strand
AATACTAATTCTAAAAAGTATTATAAAATGGGGTGGAAGTTTGGATTTTATTGTGTTATATCATTTTTTATACTTTTAAGCATTGACGCAAATGCTTCCTGGCAGACTTTTCAGGGCGATTTAAGAAATACCGGCATTGGAAATGGAACTGGATATTTCCCATTAAAAACAGCAAATTTTACAGACGAGTCCAATGGCATGGATTTTCAGCCATTGGTTGACGATTTAAATGCAGACGGCACTAATGAAATTGTAATTTTTTCCCATGATTTCCTGAAGATTTTTGATTATGAATTAAACTTAATAGACGAAAAATATGCAGGAACCCTATTAGGGCAGCCAACTATTTTTAACAAAAACATTATTTTTAATTCAAGAATTACTGATAAAAATTACCTTTCTGCTTACCAATTTAATAACTCAAACCTGAAGAAAGGATTTAACATAACATTAAGCAATGACGCTGATTTTTCTGGTATAAAGTGCTTGAACCTTAATGGCACAAATTCCTGCATATTTAAAGATAAATTAAATTATATCCATATTGTGAACATAGACTCAAAAACCAATAGCTCTTACAATACATCTGTTTATGAAGAGATAAGGCAGACAGTTCCTGCCATTGGAGATATAGATAATGATGGAAATATGGAAGCTGTTTTCTGGTTTAACCAAGATAACAACAGCGGCTACGGATTCATGGTTTTTGATTTGGTAGACAGAAGATTAGACACGAGTTTTAACAATAGCGGAATTGTAGATAATATATTTTCTCCACTAATACTCGGCCCGTCCCTATATCATCAGTTGTTTGAGCTGAAAGGACAGCCAGTTTTGGTTGATTTAAACAATGACAATAAGCTGGAGATAGCGGCAAGCGTTTTTTATCATGACAATTCTCATGTCAGCAATGACGATTGGTATACTGAATTATTTGTTTACAGCCATAATGGCTCAAAATTATTTTCAAAATGCGAACTTAGTGATAATGACTGCAGCGATAGTGTGTCAGGCCCCAGTGGGAGTAATAAATGGGAAGGCACAAATCCGTTTGTTTTAGATTATGATAAAAATGGGATTGAAGATACATGTTTCATAAAAGATGTGAAAGGGCTAGGCGGCAACAGAGGAGGATTTTTGTACATGGCTTTAAATTGTTACAATTACAGCGGAGGTGAAATTGCAGAGGTGAATCTGTCGAATGCTGAAGATGACATCAAAGGAACTGCAATGGCAGCTGACATGAATAATGACGGCGAAAAGGAAGTAATAATAACCCATAGAATTTATCTGCTTAATGGGACAATTCTTTTTGAAATGCCTTCGCTAAGCACAATAACACATCCGATAGCTGTTGATATTGACGGCAATAATCGCTTAGACTTAGTCTGGACAAAGAATGGAATGACTAAATTATTTGTTGATGATACTGGAGCTGTAAAATCATCTGATGTTTTGATAAAGCCTGAAAACCCATCTGTTGAAGATTCATTAAGTTGCCAATGGAAAGCTAATGGAAATAATAAAATAATTTACGCAAATGCAAGCTGGTATAAGAACAATGAATTTTACAGCAGTGAAGAAATACAATGCATTAACTCAACTTTGTGCACGACAATTAATAATGTTCCTTCTTCTGCCTTAACTGAAAATGATTTATGGAAATGTTCTGTTACAGCATTTGAAAGCAGTAAAAAATCATTGCCGAAGTCTGATACTGCAATTGTTTTAGGCAAAAGCAGTGAGTGGCAAAGCTTTAACAAAAATATTTTTTCTTATGGAATTTCATCAGGAAATGGTTATTTTTCAAAATCAGCTATAAACACGATATCATACAATTCTTCTGGAAGTGATTTTCAGCCAATGATTGCTGATGTTGATAATAATGGAGAAAATGAGATTGTTGTCTTTTTTAATAATTCATTAATATTATTTAACAAAAGCCTTTCGATAATTGCACAAAAGCAAGTTGGAAATTTAAGAGGGCAATTTGATGTTGAAAATATGGACAATGATTATTATTTAGAGGTTATAGCTATTGTTAATAACAGCAACAAGGATAATTTTACAATCTTTGAGTTTAACAGAAGCGATTTCAAGATTGAAACAAGCTTTGACGTAACTTCGCAAAATGGCTATCAAGATATAAGATGCCTGGATTTTGATAAAGACAACGTAAAAGAATGTATTTTTAGAGACTATAATGGTGTTGTACATTCCTATCAAATAAATGCAACTAGCCAAAATGATGATGAATCAAATGTCAACATAAGCGATAAAGAAGATAACTTATTTGGAAGCAAAGTCAATATTGCTCCTTCTTTTGTTGATTTTGACAGAGATGGTGATTTAGACGGATTGTTCTGGTTCAATGATAATTTTGTTATTGTTGACTCAAATAAAAATATTGTCTTGAATGCTGATGTAGGGACTTTGAGTGCAATCTTTCAAAATGAACCGATTTTTCTTGGGTTAAAGTTTGTGAATCTGGACAAAGCAGCTGATTATGAAATTGCTGTTGCTTATAGAAATGATAATCCTTATTTTTTGAATATGAGGACAGAAATAAACTTGAGCTTGTTCAATAGCAACGGCAAAGCAATATTTTCAAAAATATTCAATTTTTTTACTGGCAATTGTGGAAGTGTTTATCATGAAAAACTTTGTTTAGGGCATGGCTCTGATTTATTTGTTTATGACTACAATAAAGATAGCTTTGATGATATTGGAATTTATCTTGAAGGCACCCATGAGTCAGCTTATGGAAATTTTATCAAATTTTTTGACAGAAATGGGGAGGATATTGCATCAAATAAAGTTGAGTTTGGAGAAGGATTCAGTATTCCACAATCAGTTACTTTGGCTGATATAGACAATGACGATGAGCTTGAGCTAATATTAAAAAGGAGAATCTACAACCTAGACGGCACTGCCATTTATAATTTTACAGATGCTGCAACAAAAGCTCCAATTGCAGCTGATATTGATAAAAATAAGGCTTTGGATTTATTGTGGTTTAACAGCAATCAAATTATCCTACTTTTAGATAATAATAGCAGAAAGCCAGACTTATCAATTGAAGAAAAAGATATTTCATTCCAGCCATTAAACAGCACAAGTGTTGTAGTTAATGCTGCTGTTCATAATAATGGCGGTTTAAATCTTGATAATGTAAAAGTGAAATTAACGAATACAGAAACATTGGAAGCTGTAAATGGGGCAATAAGCATAAAAGGCAATAACAACAATAACTTTACTGGAATTTTAAATTTAAAAAAGTATGATAAAGTTATGGCGCAGGTTAATTATGACAGCTCAATTGAAGAAGATAATGATAAGAATAATTTTGCATCTAAGGAATTTATGGGATGGCCTTATGTTTTTGTAAGTGCTGATTTAGAGCCGTTTAATGTTAATTCCGAGTTTAAGGATTATATTAAGAATAAATTAAGCTCTGGATATTATACAACTAATGAAAATATTGCTGATGTCAAGGTTTACATTGGGAAGAATAATCCAATCAATAAAATAAATAATATAAAAACATTGAATGAATTTGATTTTGGCTATGATTATGGGAGTATAATTTATAATGATAAAATAGGAGCATTGCCTTATAGTGGATTGGTTGGAGCATTTATGGATAATGACGGCAAAATAAAAATAATGATTGCTGGAAACGAAATTGAAGGCAATATTGCTGCTGTTAAAGAATTTATTAAAAACCAGCCATTACTTCTAAACACAAAAACTTTTGATTCAATATTTATTGATGATGAAAATGCAGATGCAATAAAGGTTTTTGATTATTTGCATTTGGGAGGCAATAATGAGAATTATGGAATAAACAATGACGCATTTAAAAGAATAGTCAGAAATGCCCTTAATGATGAGATGTTTAATGAATTCAATTATAACGTCATAACATCAAACAACATTGTCCTAAGATTAAAAAATTTAAAGCCAAATATTAGCGGTGATTATTTGGAGTATTTGAATTCCAGCGGTGTTCCAACTGAGCTGCCTGTTGTGTTGGCTCGAGGAATCCACAGTAACCTTACAACATGGGATACTCTTGCAAGTGAAATTGCCAATGAAGGCAGGGATGCTTGGCTAATTGAAATAACAGGCGGCACAGGACAAGATTGTGATACATGTCCAAATTACAATTTTTCAGATTTAACCGATGTTTATTGGCCTGCATTGGTTAATGGCGTGCTTAATTTTACTGGTAGAAACAAAATCCAATATGTTGGACACAGCAACGCAGGCAGAGTTGCTATAGTCTCATTAGCAAATGGCACAGTAAATCCAAATAAAATT
This sequence comes from uncultured Methanosarcinales archaeon, assembly GCA_964364025.1. Taxonomy (GTDB): domain Archaea; phylum Nanobdellota; class Nanobdellia; order Woesearchaeales; family GW2011-AR4. The sequence continues at coordinate 4,076 of CAYIKX010000045.1, read as the reverse complement.
GATACTATGATTGGAGTCGCAGTTCCAAGCGCATTTGAAGGCTATTCTACTTTTGGCTTTTATTTTGGAAAGTATGGGGAACAGGTAATGGAAGGATTGGAAGGTAAAAGTCATGTGAGTATGACGGATATTGGTGAAAAGTTAAGAAGAATTTGTTTATCAAATTTTGAAGTTGGTTGTGGTATATTAACTGTAGGATTAAAATCAGATAACCAAATGTCATTTAATGTTGATAAACAATACTATTTATGGATTAATGACACTAATGATTCTCAAATTGGAAAAAATCTAAATTTAGATAATTTCTATATTATTCAAGGATGGGTTACTGATGATAAAGATAAAAATATAAGCCATGATTTTATTGTAACTGAGCAGGACGAAAAAGCAATTTACAGTAATGTTATATCATCAAACAAAAAACATTATAAGGTTTGGGGCGCTCATACAGCGGGTTGGAGTTCTGCATCATTACCAGACAGAGCATTAACCAAAAGTATTATAAAGGACGCTTTAAATAAAAAATCATTAAATAAATACCAATCAAATGAAATCAATTCAACTTAAGAAAGAAACAAAAAATGAAAAAGTTGAAAATAACATTTTTAAAAATAGTTTAATTGCTGGAATTATAGGATTTTTGTCATGGGCTTCTCTATTTTTAGTGTTTTTTCCTCTTGCTGGCTATTTTAAATTTAAAGAGACATATTTTAAAGAATTATTAATCTTGTTACAAAATCCTAGATTGTATATACAATCCCTTTTCGTCGGTATTTTATTCTTCATTTTCTTCTACCTAACTTTAAAATATAAACAAAAATCAGATTTAGCAAAATGGGTTATGTGGGTTGGGATAATATTGTATGCATTGTTTTATTTGGGATACTTATTTTTGTTATTCTTTTTTAAGTTTACTGATTTGTAATAGGCTCTTTAATCGGCTTTTTGGTTTATAAAATTAAAAAGAAATAATTTAGCTTAATTATTCAAAACAATCAAAATATATTTTTTCTCCTAACGCCTTCCAATGACTTGATTTATAAGGAAATTTTATTGGAGAAAAATTAATTTTCATATTCTTTAGTTTTTTATTATAATAATCTATATCTCCCAGTTTATTATTTTCAATCAATTTGCGTAAACAATTTATTAACCCATTGATTGTGGTTGTTGTTAAAACTCGACTCAATTTTTTATCTAAAGTCCACATTTCATCAGAAATATTTTTTCTGAAGCCAATTAAAAAATCATTAATCTTTTTAGTACAATAATCAATATATAACTCCAATAATTCTCTATCTTCACCATCTAACAATTTGCTCTTATCTGGGTTTGACCAGACCGAAAACAAACTATCTTGACCTATGAATTTCACTAAATGATTTAAACCATAACTAACAATTGAAGAAGTCTTTATTTTTCTTGTATCATAAAAATATTCTTCTAATTGTCCTGTTAGTGGGCCCGTATTAGAAAGATTTGTTAATATCCTCTTTGAAATAGCAGTTACAGAGTATGGGTTTACAATAGTTTCAATTGCTTGTTTCAAATCAGCTCTTGCTCTCGTTTGTTTGTCATTTATTTCAAGAAATAATTGAGCTTCAAATTTAATTCTCTTATATTCATCAATATTATTAGGATAAATTATTCCTGTTAGTAACAAATGTTGTTTTTCCCTTAACAAACTTATCTTTTTATCTGCTTTATCTAACCCTTCATGATAAGAAAATACTCTATGTTGACCATCTATAATTCCAATATTATCTAATTCCCTAGGTATTCTAATTACTATATCTTGTCTCTTTGAAATATCTGTAATATTTAATTGTTTTTTGTTTCTATCATAAATTTCTGTATCGGGTGGCAAAGTAATAATTATATTATTTATGAATACCCTTCCTTCTTTGTCTAGATACTCTCTCATTTTTCTAATTTTATTTGGAATTAGCAAACGTTGATAGAGACATTCATAGTCAAGCCAACTATCTTTTCTTAAAACATAAGATTGCTCTAGTAATACTTTAGGTTCTACTAAAAAAGAAACTAACATATGACCTTTAGGGAACCCTGTCGGTGATTCTGGAAGAAAAAACCCATGGTAATCATAAAAATCTCTACTAGCTCTAGTAAATCCAATATCCTTTAAACTTACCTTTAAAAATTTAAAAATCTCAAACCTTATAGACTTACTAATTATTTTAGAAAGTCTTAAAAAATATTGTATATGGGGATAATCCATAAAAATTATATTTGGATGACGCTCTTTGTATCTCTTATCAAATTTATTTAAGGAACAATAAATAAAAATTATTTTTGCATCTTGAGGTAAATACTTATTACTAAAATTTTTCATTTTTTCGAATTTTTGAGAAAGCAAATCTATAAATTCTACTTTATACTTTTGAATATAATCAAAAACTTGAGATTTATTATTTAGATGGTCTCTTATATCTCTGCTAGATTTAAATGTAGTATCTTCAGATATTACTATAATATTTTCAAAAATAAATACATTATCTACTTCTAAGTCCCTTCCCTTTAAGTTTAACTTTACATTTCTAGTAGGGATTTGAATAAAAGAAGCATTTGTAAAAATTGCATTTATATTATGCTTAAACTTTTTTTCATTTATACGTCTTTCTTTTTCTTCTTTGCTTAATTTCTTTTTTTTAGTTTTAGCCATTTTTAAGTCTCTTTAAACCCAATCTAATATAATTAGGATTTATTTCAATTCCAATAGAGTTTCTGTTTAACTCAGCCGCGACTTTGGATAGAGTAAAAGTCCCAGCAAATGGGTCTAATATATTGTTGTTTACTTTACTGCTAACTTTTACAAAAATTTTTAATAATTCTAATGGTAGTTGGCAGGGATGATGAAATTTGCTTTTTTGTTTCATAGAACCAACCCTATTTTTTGATACATTTTTGACAAGATTCATGTCTATCGTATCAATCATTCCATTGCTTAATTCAACCAAGTCTAAAAGCCTTAACAAATCGTATGAATTTCTGCCTTTCGAGCCATTTTTTATTCTCTCTTTGATTTTCCCTACCTCAGGATTCTTATAGTGCTGAATTATACTCATTCTATTAAATACATAATTATCACTCTTGGTAAAGAATAGGATAGATCTCTGACTTCTTGTGAAATTTTTTTTAGAATGGCCGATATTTGTTGGATAGTGCCATGTTATCCATCTTCTAAACTTTAATTTAAGTTCTTCTTCGATATATGGTAATAATCTTGAATTAATCTCTGGATAACTTATTAAGTAAAAACTTCCATTTTGGTTTAAAACATCTGCACATTTTTTTAACCATTCTTTACACCATCCATAATATTTATCTTTACTCTTGTTATCTTTGTAGTGTTTTCCATAATTTAATCCAACATTGTATGGAGGATCTGTTACTATCAAATCAACACTACCACTTGGTATATCTTTCATTACTTCTATACAATCTCCTTTAATTAAATGGTGTTCAGTACCATTAATTTTTATAATATTTTTTTCATTTCTCATATAATACAAAACGTGGAAGCTTATTCATTTCTATGTAATTAAACATCTTGTAATTAGCTCGCCTAGCTTGCGGAGATAGCTGTCTCTTTTTTAAGTGGGTTTTAGGAACAAAAGGATAGAATAAAATCGTTTGCTTATCATTCCCATTTTCCTTCCATTTGAAATTTGCAATTATTGGGGGAATTATAAACCCCGATTTTGTGACTTTATCCATTATTTCCCATCCTGCTCCAAATATTTCATTTTTAGGCTTTGAATTATTGGTTTTGACTTGAGCTCTAAAAGAACATCCTGTACATTGTACATCAAATAGTGGATAACTTTCAGGCAATCTCATTAGTTTTTTCCCACAATTAGGACAACTGACTAATTCCAAAACCTCAATTTCACCCTTCAGTCCTTCAGATTTACTTTTTGACATTTTTAAAGTAATCTTTTCCTCTTCTTGTTATTCTATACAATTTTCCAATCTTGTCTTTAGGATTAATACACTCAATCAATTTTTTATTCAGAAGTTCTTTGTCTGTAATTTTTTTGTAATAAATTGTTTCA
>CAYIKX010000044.1:0-8466 GCA_964364025.1 uncultured Methanosarcinales archaeon | reverse complement strand
GCATCAGGATCCTTGCATCCCCGTCAGGAAGTATTTCAGCAATCTGCAATGTCCTTCTTTTGCTGATTCTCCTGTTTATGTGCTGCACAACAATCAAAGACAGCCCTGATAAAATCTGCTTTGGCAAGTCAATAGGCGGGCTTGTAAGCCTGTTTATTGTTTCCCTGGCGTTATTTGCATGCAGGGTTCCATAAACAGAGTGGCCTGTGTGCATTGCCTCAAAAAGCACTTCTGCCTCCCTCTTTCTTCTTATCTCGCCTACAATTACCCTGTCAGGCCTCATTCTTAAGGAATTGACTATTAAATCAAGCATTTCAATGCCCCCTTTGCCCTCAGGATTTGCCAATCTTGTTTCCAATGGCACCCAATGCAGCAATTTTGGCAGCATAATCTCTCTGGTGTCTTCTATTGAAATTATCCTCTGGTTCGGGGGAAAAAAGTTTGCGACTGCATTGAGCATGCTTGTTTTTCCAGAAGCTGTCCCGCCTGAAATAATAATCGATAATTCATGCTGCACAGCCATCCACAATAATGCAGCGCCTTCATAAGAAATTGTTTTTTCCCTTATGAAGTCTGTTATTGTCCATGGCCTGACTGCGAATTTTCTTATTGTCAGCGTATTTCCTTTTGACGATATTGGGAACAAAGTTGCATTTACCCTGTCACCTGTTTTTAAATGCGCATCCATCAACGGATTTAACAAGGTAATTTCCTTGCCAACGTCCCTTCCGATTATAGTGGAATAATGCCTTATCCTCGATTCATTTGGAATCAAAACGTTTGTCTTCAGCCAGCCATGCTTTCTATGGTAAACCCACACAGGCTCTTTTGCATTATTAATCACTATCTCTTCAAGATTTATATCCTTAAGCAGTATATCCACATTTCCCAGCCCGATGTTCTGCTGCAGTATGTAATTTATAAGCATGTCCATTGTTTTTCTGTTGGCATTCGGGAAGTATTTTGCAAGCAGCTTGAGGATGTTGCCCTTGAACTGCTCCTGCACGTCTGAAATGCTTTCTTCTTCGCTTAATGTTTTTGTTTCCTGCGCAACGAATTCATCCCTTATTTTTTCAAGAATTATTTTCGTGGTGTCGCTTATGTTAGTTATAGAAATGCTGTAGGTTAGCACAGGCTCGTCTTCTTTTTGTATTATGGAAACATCAACAACTATCTCGTTAACGTTCAGTGCATATGCATCAATTATCTTGTCCCCTGTTGCCATTTTGATTATTTTTTTGCAGGAAATAACTTAGATTTTTTGGAATCTCAATAAATTTAATAATTACTTTAAAAATACCATTGCTTTTCGTTACTGCAATGTTTTTATTTTTGCACGAAGAGCTTTTGATTCTACATCATTCGGCTCGAGCTGGAGCGCCTCTTCAATATCTTTCCACGCTTCATTATAAAAACCTTTTTTAATATTCCTTTTTGCGCGCTCCCTTTTCTTATTCAGCAGCATAGATGATGTTTGAGCTTCTTTGCCATATTTTAAAGATGCCCTTTGAGTCTCATTTTGCTCCGGAATATCTGTTTTCGGACTGATTTTTGCAGTGGCTGTATATTCGTATGCTTTTTTCTTAAAGCCCTGTTTTGTATAAGCAGTCTTAGATGCATCTGCCCTGGAAGGCATTCTTGAGGCAGCTTGCCGCTGAAACTGCCTCTGGCCCAATTGATTTTGCAGGCTTAATATTTCTGTGTAAATGCTCAGGCTTCTATAAATTTCCAAAAGCTTCATGCCTGATACGATTTTTTTCATTAAAAATCCCTCCGGCACCTGGTTGTATAAATCGATGCATTTGCTGTAGCCTGAAGCGGCATTTACAATGTCATTCGACCGGATAGAATTATTTATTTTATCTATTAGCTGGTCTATCTCCTGCATCAATCTGGATACTTTTTTGATTAGTTCGCTGTCTGTGGTATTGGTAAGCTCCTTATAGAAGCCCAAAATCTGCTCCTGCAAAGCCTTTTTTTCTTCAAAGAATATGTTCGGGATTGAATTATTTATTTCCTGCACCTCAGCATAAAGCCTGAAAGGCAGGTCTTTTTTCCCGTCTTTAAGGGAGCTTCTTGCACGATTTATCAGCTCATAAATATGCTCTGATTTTTTTTTCATTTCCTTATAAGCCTGGCTCAACACGCCTGAGAATTGCCTGCTTAGAATTGACAGCTGCTCATAAAGCTCATTATTCCAATTTAGATTTTGCTGCATCAAGCCGCGCCATAATTGCAGGTAGGTTTGCTCAGCCTGCTCTAAATTGCCTTTGCCTAAATTAATCTTTATACCTTCGAATAATGTAGACGGCTCAAACTCTTCCTTAAACTGTGGCACCTCTATTTCTTTTCCGGTTTTTTCAGCGTTATCAGTATCAAGACCCAACTCAGAAAGTTCCCTGTCTAAAAACTCGTCAATATCCATTTCCAATCAAAGGTATGATAAGTATCTTTTCCAAAGCTCTTCTATCTTTTCTTCAGGCACTTTTTTTTCTTTTGCCTTTCTTAAAAATTCTTCCCTTATATGAACAAGATTCCTTTGCAGGTATTTCCTCCACAAGCCCTCGATATACTCATATGTTATCTTCTTTTCTTTTGCCTTTTCATAAAACTGCTCTTTGGTTACAAGCTCTTTTGTAAAGCTTTTCTCCTTTCCTTTGGCTTGCTTGAGCCCTTCTTTGTAAAGGTAAATATAGGGAGTAGTGAACTTGTACTCGATGCCAAAAACCTTTTCCTCGACTAAAAAATCGACCAGGGCCTGTATTGTTGCAATCGGTATTTTCAGCTGCTTTGAGGCCTCTTCAACCGATAGCTTGCTTCTTTTTTTTACCAGCTCAAAAAGCTCATCAGCTACTGTCCGTATAATACTGTCATTAGCTTCCAGCATATGCCTCCATTTAAAGCAGCATATAAAAACTTTAGTTATTGTTTTTGAGTGGCAACTTTTATGATTTGATTTTGTTAATTATATTAACGCTTCAATCTTTTTAATAATTGCGCTTGTTTGTAGTTTATTCTTAATCTGCTAACAAGTTTTTACAGCATACTGGGATGTTATATTGTATCTTGCTACATGGTCAATATCGAGCTTAAAATACCTGAACTCGTCCCATAAGCCAAGGCTTGTTGGCGGGTTTGTTATGTTATAGAGCTGATTGCATGGTATGTTATTCGCTGGATTCCAGAATATGTAGTCTACATAACTATCAATTTGATCTGAAGAGCTTATTTTGTTTGGATTGACTAGAGATTCAATGCCGCAGCAGCTCGAGCTGGTTATAGTGTTGGTAAACCTCATTAAAAAGCTAGGCGCATCTGAATTTTCCCAGTGCACATAAGTGCCATTTCTCAAGTGCTCTCTTACTTTGCTTATGTTCCACTGGTTAAACTCTACTGTTGATTTTTTTATCTGGTTTGTGTATGCTTTATTTGTGTTGATGAGATAGTATGGATCATAGAATCCCCCAATGTCAATAGTTGTGCTTATAATTGCGCTTTTATTCCATTCAGCAACATTGGACTTAACTGTAAAGCTTAAGCTTAAGCTGGAGTCTATATTCCACGGCTTTGTTTGAAAGACAGAAACACTGTTTATGATTATTGTAGTATTGACATTTGATGTATCCCTTGCTGCTTCAATTATTCTATTGCTCCAGTTTGTTAAAGTATTATTGTCCATTATTTTTTTGCCTGTGATTGTATCTATTTGGACTTGATTGATTGTGCCATTTATCATAACCTCAGAAAAAACAGGATCCAAATTATTTATGAAAGAGCCTGTTGAATTGATGTAGAATATCAAGGACAAGATTGTTTTGTAAGTAGTGGCCCTTAATACAGTTTCAAAATAGCTGCTTTCCAAATCACTCACATAATTGTTTATGGAACTTATTCTATTTTTAACAGCCTGGGTGTCTTTCTGAAAGCTTATGTCAGCTTGCGGCGTGTATATAAGGATGAACAAAGCCATTATGGTTATCGCAATGAATGTAAAGAATATGCCTTTCTTCTGCAATTCACGAGAAAATCCAGTGGCATGCGAGTGAGCTCGTAGTTGAACGCGAGCGTGCGAGCGTTCTCGCACGCATCTCACTCGCTCACATTTGACTGATTTTCTGTGCCCCAAAAATCTTTGATTTTTGATGGTTTTTATTTTTCCCATACAAATACCTCTGCCTTATAGGGGCCCCATATATCGCTTGTAGTTTTGTTCAGAATCCCAAATGTAAGCTTTTTTGACGTCAGCAAGAGCGAAGTATTGCCTTTGGAGCTGATATGCCCTGCCGACGGATTTCTCGGGTATAAAATTATATTATTAACCCATACTTCATATTTGTATTGAGAAGGCACAACATATTCAGATAAATTCTGGATAAATTTTTCAGAAATATCAGGCTTATTCTCCGCATAAAACTCCCCAATCTGCTGCAGTAAAGAATTCTCTGGATCTGTTATAAGCCCCTGTTTCCAGAGCTCGCCGCCTATGCCTGCATACGGATTGTTCAAGTCTTTTATCTTTGTATTGGAAAGAAAATTAAGAATGTCGTCTGAGAGAAGCCCAACCTGAGCAGGCTGGGGCGCTTTCAAATAAAATGATGCGATTAGAAAAGTTCCAATCACAAGAACAAATAATGCCAGAGTAGCGTCTAGAACAAAGAAATAACCTCTTTTTTTATGCGGCATTTTAACTTAAATGTACTTAGAATTAAAGTGTATTTATAGTTTTTGATTAGGAATTGGACAACTAGGGGAATAAAGATGGCTATAAAGATTAGTTTTTATCCAATCATTTCTAAAAATTCTTTCGCTTCTAACAGGGCCGACTCAAATTTTTTACTATAGTAAATATGATCTTTTCTATTTTTATTTCTGGCTGCACGGAGTCCCACTTATGTTTATGCTTGAAGAGCCTATGCCCTTGTAGCTATTGTTTATCAGCACCAGATTGCCATTCTCGTCTTCTATGTAAATGCAGAAATCCCCCTCTACCCTTAGCCTCTGCTTTAATTCCTCGTAGCTGAGGTTTTTCAATTCATTAGCCTTGCTTATGTTTAACTCGTTTTTATTTAAAATTTTTAATGAGGAATCCCCTGATGAAACTTGCTTAATGACTATTGATGCGTCTTCCTTTAAGCTGCCGGCTTCTGTATTTGAGTTTCCATATAACAGGGCATAAAATATGAAAAAAGCCCCCATGAAAATAATGACAGCCAATATTACATCCACTGACCATGTCTGGGCTTTTGATTTTATATTAATCACCGCTTAAGAAGACTCTATAATTATCCTATTTTTTCAGGATGGATATAAGCTTCATTGCCTTCTTTTAATTTTAGGAAATTTGCAATTTCCTTTGGTATCCTAACAGCTAAGGAATTGCCTGTTTTTGTTATTTTGGTCTTTTTTCCCAGTCCCCACAGCCCTTTTTTCTTAGCTAATTCTTCCATTGCTCTGGTGGTTTTCTCGTCGGTAAAAGACTCGCTGCATATTTCTGCAGGGAATTCCCCTAAATAAATTCCGAACATATTTTCCTTAATTTTACTTTCCTTTAAATACCATTTTTCACAAACTGGGCAAATTAATAACTTCCTAATTAGCAAAGAATTGAAAGATTTCTTGAATTTTGTTGATTTCATCTTCATGCACTATGTGGTCATAACTAACTTATTTTTGCTTTCTGGATATATAGTCACTTCTTCGCCTTTCTTCAAGTTTAAGAATTCTATTATCTTTTTTGGAAGCCTTATGTCTAAGGTTGTACCTACTTGACCAACTTTAGTCTTTGCCTGCAAACCCCATAATCCTTTTTGCTTTGTTATTTTGGTTATTTTTTTTGAGGTTTCTTCGCTGAAGTAAGTCTCATTGCATTTTTCACAAACTTTAGCTGGGAAATTACCGATTTTTATACCATAGAGATAGTAATCAACATGCTTATCCTTCATATTTCCTTTGCACTCCCAGCAAACATCTTCGTTTTTCATTTCCTCTCACCCTTCTCGACAAAAACAGTTTTAATTCTATACACATCTCCTCTTTTTTTATAAGCTACTTTAATATAGGTATAAGTTGCAAGGTAGCCATCAGTTTGCCTGGATATGGAACCCATTTTTATCGCCCTTTTAATCTGTTCTTCGTCTATACCCCCTGTATCCATCTTTTCTTTCGCATGCTTGCTGATTTGAATTATCATATAGCCTGACAATTATGTTATAACTTGTTATAATAAATAATAATATATAAACCTTACTATTTCATTCCCTGCAGTATATACCGTCTTTGCTTAATTTGCTGGAGCCTTTGGCAAGAATAATATTTCCATTTTCATCTTCAATGTAAAAGCAGAAATCCTTTTTGGCGTTGAAAAATTTTTTTAACTGGCTGTAGGGCATCTGCTGGACTTCCCTCACCTTGTTTTCATCAACTATGCCGTTGCTTGCAAAACTTATCTCATGATCATCTAAAAGCATCATGGTTATTCTTTCCGCCTCTATCACGGGCTTTTTTACGGCATTGTCATAAACGCTTACAATAATAGCTATAAAAGCTACAACCAGCACAAGCACAATCTCGTCAATTTTGAAATTTGTTTTTTTCATTGTATCCTCAATTAACCGCACATCGCAACCACAAGCCTTACTGGCTTGCCGTTGTATACAACTATTCTTGTCATTTTCACGATTGTTCCGCCTGAGCAGCTTACACTCGCTTGAATCTCTGTTTTTTGCTGTGGCGAGCCTGAAGCGAACACTACGTAATGTGTTGAGATGTAATCCCTTACCCAGCCAGGCTGCGACAAGTCGCAGGCTGCTTTTGCAATGTCATCATAAAAGCTGCAGCCATTAATGCCATCACAAGCTGCATACACAAGATTGTCATAAACATAAGTGCAATCAGCTTCACAGGAAGTTCCGCCCAATGCGGCGCAGTCAGGATCAGCAGCATCAGTTTTAGTGTCGCAATCATTATCTAAGCCGTCTGAACATAATGTTTCTGTTGAAGCACATGGAATGCTGCAAGCGCCATCGCATTGTATTGTGCCTCCAACTCCACAAGCTTGTCCATAATTAGCAGGAGTTGATATGCTGCAAGCACCATTGCATTGTATTGTTCCACCGCAAGAGCCGCATGATTGACCATAATTAGCAGGAGTTGCTATACTGCAAGCACCATTGCATTGTATTGTTCCACCGCAAGAGCCGCAAGCCTGGCCTGTATTTGGATTACATGACGAGCTACATGAGCCATCGCATTGTATTGTGCCTCCAACTCCACAAGCTTGTCCATAATTAGCAGGAGTTGATATGCTGCAAGCACCATTGCATTGTATTGTTCCACCGCAAGAGCCGCATGATTGACCATAATTAGCAGGAGTTGCTATACTGCAAGCACCATTGCATTGTATTGTTCCACCGCAAGAGCCGCATGATTGACCAAGATTAGCAGGAGTTGAAACGCTGCATGAGCCATCACATTGTATAGTTCCACCGCAAGAGCCGCATGATTGTCCATAATTAGCAGGAGGAGAAGGGCAAGCACATGCAGGAGCTGCTCCACTGCAACTGCCTGAGCATGTTATTGTTCCACCACAGCCACACGCATTGCAGTTGCATGAACTTCCATAACCAGCAGGCAATCCCGGAGTTCCTCCTGAGCAAGCACCATTGCATTGTATTGTTCCTCCACATTGACCGCAAGAATTGCAGTTGCATGCACTTCCATAGCCAGCTGGCAAGCCAGGTGTTGATCCACTGCAACTGCCTGAGCATGTTATTGTTCCACCACATTGTCCACAAGAATTGCAGTTGCATGACTGGCCTAAATTGCTAGGAGTCGCTACAGTGCATGAGCCATCACATCTTATTGTGCCTCCGCAAGAGCCGCATGATTGTCCAAAATTTGGCTGCGGATTATTGCAATACCAATTGCCCCACTGGCAGTTTGATTGACAATCTCTTTCCAGCACTCCGCAATTGCCTGCTCCGCAATAACCGCCAAAATTGTCTTCCTGTCCAGGAGTGCAAGGGCCTTCGTTTACGCATTGATATTGGTTAGTCCAATGACACCCGTCGCACAATCTCTGAACCGTACCACATCTTCCACAGCTGCCTGTGCCTGGAGCTTGTTGCCAGCCGCCGGAACATTCGCAAACAGCTGGTTGTCTACATCCCACTGCCGGGTCCCAAATCTCACCAGAAGGACAGCAATGCCCATTGTTACAATTCCCGCTACAGCATCCACCACTAGAACTACACCCCCCTGTATCTCCTGTACAAGGTGGTGGTATGCAATCATATCGTTCTCTTAGAAATCCAGGGACACAATCTCCATCACAGCAAAAACCTATAGATACGCATGTCCACCCACTAGGACAAAACCCGCAGTTATCGTAACCTGAACAAGAGTTTGGACAGCTGCCTTCGCACATCGCTTCAGCATCAGGCGCTAAAACAGAAGAAAACAAAAATA
>CAYIKX010000043.1:0-8497 GCA_964364025.1 uncultured Methanosarcinales archaeon | reverse complement strand
TTATGCCTGTCTGTCTGGAAATAATCATGGAAAATCTGCCATGAGAATGTGACATTATCTATCAAGGTGCCATCGACATCAAAGCAAACCAGCTTGTATTTTGCCATTTTTTAGAGAAATAGACAAATTAATTTAAATCTTATTGATAACAGCTCTTGCTTAAATCTTCTTTCATGTCATAAAACAGCATGCAGAATTTTTTGGTTGCTCCATCAAGCTCTCTCCTGCCTTTTTTTGTTATTTTGTATCTTTTTATCTTGCCTTTGTGCTTTATTTCCTCTATAAAGCCACTTTTATTCAGATATTTCAAAACAGGATAAACAGTTCCTGGACTAGGTTTTGTACCTTTTCTTTTCCTGATTTCTTCTCTTATCTCTTCCCCTGACATGTTCTTTTTGCTTATTAATCTAAGCACTATAAAAGTCAAAAATCCTTTCATAGAACAGCAGTTTTCCATAGCTGAATAAGATATTGTTAAGTGTTTATAAGTTTTTTGATTATATCGTAAAACCGATACATTTAAATATAAGCCCAATTTTCAATATCGCATAACCGATATAAGCACGGAGGTGCCAAAAATGGAAGAATGTGTAAGCTGCGGATGCGGCTCAAGAAGCTTCTTCACAAAAGAAGAGAAGATGGAAATGCTTAAAGAATACAAGGAATCTCTTGAGAAAGAAGCTAAAGGAGTAGCTGAAAGAATAAAACAATTGCAAAAAGACTAAATTTTTTTTATTTTTTTATAGAAAAGGATTTAAATGAATTACGAAAAAGAGCTGGAAAAGGCAAAAAGCTTTGCTGACATATTTGAAATAGCCAAAGGAATGGTAAGAGAATATATTGGCTCAGAGCAAGCAGGCCTTATGGTCGGCATTTCAGATTTGGGAATGCACAGCAAAGGATTTATAGGCGCTTTTTATTCCTTGGATGCCAATATGATAGTAATAAACAAAAAGCCGCTTGCAAGAATACTTCAGACAAATCCCGCAATATATAACTATTACCTTTTTCACGTGATGCTTCATGAATACATTCATTCAATCGGCTCTTATGATGAGGCAATGACAAAACATCTTGTTCACGAGATAAGCGAACATTATTTTGGAAAAGAACACATAGTGACTCAGCTTGCCTCAAACATAGAAAAATTCATTCCTAATTTGACTTACCCTGTTGAAGGGTTTCAGCCACCGCAAGACATAAATATAGAGTTTGTCAAGGGGATTGACAAGAAGAATACAAATTACATAAACTAAGGAGGAAAAATGGAGTTTGAAAAAATAGTGCATGAAAGGTACGCGACAAAGCTTTTTGACGGAAGAAAAATTCCAGAAGAGAAAATAAGCAAGCTTTTCGAGATAATAAGGAATGCTGCTTCTTCATTCAACATACAGCCGTGGAAGATAATTGTAGTTAAGGACCAGAAACTAAAGGAAAAGCTGCAGCCTGCGACATGGAACCAGCAGCAGATTCCTACATGCTCGCATCTTCTTGTTTTTTGCGCCGATACTGACATTGCAGGCAGCATTGACAGGCTTGAAAAGCTTATGATTGAGAATGGTGCCGATAAAGAGAGCATCAAAGGCTATATTGACATGATGAAAGGCTTTGAGAAGAACTTGAGCGATGAGCAGAAACTATCATGGTCGCAAAGGCAGACTTTTCTTGCATTGGGCAACGCGCTTAATGGCGCCAAATCGCTTGGATTTGACTCCTGCCCTATGGAAGGGTTTAACCCGGCAGAATATTCAAAAATTTTAAATCTTCCAAAGAATCTTGTTCCAACTGCATTGTGCCCTGTTGGCTATGCAAAAGACACGCAAAAGGACAAATTAAGATTTGCGAAAAAGGATGTTTTCATAGAAGATTCAAAATTAAAGTGGTGAGAAAATGGCAAAGGTGAAGTTTTTGGCTATTGATGGTTTGCTTGAGATGCAAACTAACGGAGAGAAATTTAAGTTAGTTGAAGTGCTCAGGGAAGAAAGCTTTAAGGAAGGGCACATTCCAGATGCAATCAACATACCAGTTGACCAGCTGGAAAAGCTAGCACCCAAACTTTTGAAAAAAACAGATAAAATAGTGGTGTACTGCGCAAGCTACACATGCCATGCAAGCACCAATGCAGCCAAAATGCTACTAGAAATGGGCTACAAGAATGTTCTTGACTTCAAGGGCAGCAAAAAAACATGGGTTGATGCAGGCTTTGAATTGGAAAAATGAGTAGTTTATCCTAATTTTTTATGAACAGATGCCCCTGCGGGGAATTGAACCCCGATCTCAAGGTTTCTGCAAAACATAAGCTTACCGCAACCTCGCGTTCTGGTCCGTTATACTACAGGAGCTTGAGACCAAGATTTGAAATATTATTTATAAAACTTGTTAGAAAATCATTCATCCCAGTCTTTTAATGAAATTTGCCCTTTCCTCTTGTTTTCTGGTATTTCCGATTTTTCCTGCCCCAGCTGTTTCTTAATTCCTAAAGCAATTTTTTCCCCTAAAAGCTGGGTTAAGGTTGAAAGGTCGGCGTTTTTTACGTCTTTAATGTCCCTTAGCCTGTTCCTGAACAAAATCCTTGCCCTTGCCCTTCCGATGTTTTCAAGCCTTATTAAAGGCAACAATTCTTCTTTTACTCCATACTTTAACCTTAATCTTAATTTTACAATCTCTTTTATTAGGGATTGATAGTGCATTATCCTGCATATTTCCTCTGATGCATAAAGAAGCCAGTCTGCAATTTCAAGCTTGACCCTTAATTCACCAGGCCTTATGTTGTATTCTTCCAATAAAAATTCCTCATCCTGCTCACTTATCCATTGGCTAAGCATCAGGGCAGTCTTTACGGAATTCAGGAAATCTTCGTATTCAGGCTCGTACATTGACGGCTCATTTTCCAAAATAAAGTCGCTGAACTCAAGCATCGCTTCCTGTACCTTGTCATACTCTCTTATTCCAACTTTCAATAATGGCCTTATCTCAAGCGTATGGGAAACCATCTGCAAAAATGAAAATGAATCAAGCTTTTTGTCAGAAGCATTTCTTAAGCAGGTGATTATGAAGTAGGCAGTCAAAGGGTCTATGTAAAGCTCTGCAACCCTTTTTCCCATGAGGGTTGTTTTTAATTTTTCATCGTCTAATTCATTGGCGCTTGAAAAATCATTTCCTGACCTCATTATAAATTCCCATTCCTCAAGCATGTCAATAACCTTGGTTATTGTTGCATGAAGCCTTCTCAAGTCCTTGAACTGGTAAGCGTAAAACGTTCTGTCAAAAAACTCAAAAAGCTGTTTTTTTGTTGCTGTAAAATTAGCTGCTATTAATGACAATACATAAGTCCTAAGCACAGGCTCAACAGCAAGCTTTGAATAAATTTCTTCCGGCAAGCCGTTTATGTACTTTTCTTCTATTTTTTCCTTCTCTGAATTTGTCAGCGCAATTGCAATTGACTGCCCTTCCTTGTCATAATTTGGCCTGCCGGCTCTGCCAGACATCTGCAGGTATTCCAAAACCGGAATCCACGTCAAGCCATGCAGAGTGTATCTTCTCAAATCCTTAATAATTGCCCTGTAAGCTGGAAGGTCTACTCCTAGCGCAAGAGTAGGCGTGGAGCATATTATTTTTATCATGCCATTTCTGAAATTGTCCTCGATAAGTGCTTTTTGTTTTTGTGTCAATCCAGCATGATGAAATGCAATGCCTTTTTTTAAGCAGAAAGAAAGCCTTTCGCACTGCTTGGTGGGCCTTGAAAGTACATTTAAGGCTTCGTCAGCTAATGCTTGCAAAACTTCATTTTCCCTTATTATTTTTTTTGAAATTTCCTCTGCAGTCTTTTCAGCTGATTTCTTTGTATTTATGAATATCAACGCCTGTTTTTCATTCTTTATCGTATCTAAGGCAATGTTGAGAACAGCGCTGTCAAATTTGTCGTCCAAGTCTATTGATTTCGGCATAAGGCAAAAGAAGAAATGGCTGTTTATAAAGATTGTTGAAAACTATTAAATTTATTTTTTAAATTTTTAATCTATTCAACCACATTCACATTCATAGGCAGCACAACTTGATAATGGCCATCGCTGATGGTAACCTTTACAGCCTTTATTCCTGGTTCCGTAAAAGTCCTTAAATTGCTTGCAGTTGCTTGGTATTTATCAAACAATCCAAAATCCCATGTGTATATTAATGGGTCATTGTCGTCATCAACAGCTTTTACAAACAATAAAACTGGCTCGTTTACTCTTGCAACAATGCTTTTGCTGGCATTGGTTATTCTTGGTGGTTTATTTTTTAGAAATCCAGTTCCTGCAAATGACTCTTTGCGGACATTAACATTTATTGTATGCTCAACAGAATCAACTCCATCGCTTACAATTACCTTGACAATTTTTAAGCCCGGGCTTGTGAAAGTTCTCAAGTGGTTTGAAGTAGCTTGATATTTATCCAGAAGGCCAAAATCCCATGTATAAGCCAATTCATCTCCATCATCGTCTACTGCCTTGACAAACATAAGCACTGGCTCGTTTACCCTTGCAGCAATGCTTTTGCTGGCATTGGTTATTCTTGGCTGCTTGTTTTTATCCATAATTTCTATTTTTGAAATCTGCCTTGCCTCTGTCTGGTTGTCACTTGCAGCAAAAACCAGCTCAAATTTTTTTGTTTCCTTTCTATTGGCAACATCAAAATCTGGAACCCATAAAAACACATTACCCTTAATTTCGTAGCCTTTTGGCGGATTGTCTATCGAGTATTTTATTTCGTCGCCATCTGGATCGTGGGCATTCAGCAATATAGCTATCTCGTCGCCTTCGCTGGCTTTTCTGTCGTTTATCTTTTCAAATATTGGCTGGCGATTTGTATGATTAATATTTACATCAACAAACTTTGAAGTTTTAAGCATGCCATCGCTTGCAGTTACCTTAACAGAGTATTTGCCTGAATCGCCAAACTTAGATTTGTATGTGTTGGCGCTTATGAAACCAGAATATGCCAAGCTTACCCTGTCCCCATCCAAATCATAGGCATTCGGAACAATTGTAAAAGCTTCGCCTTCATTTATTGTTACAGGAGAAATATCTTCAAGAATTGGCGCTCTATTCATGTCCTTAATGGTTACAACAACATTTTGGATTATTTTTTTGTCCTTTGAAGAAGCTGCAAATTGAATATAAAAGTTCTTGCTTAAGACACTGAATTTGTCAACTACCCTGTCAATAAAATCCTCTTTTTTAACAGTATCAAAGCCTGGCGTCCAGGTAAAAACATTTTCTTCCAAAGCCGCACCTTCTGGCAATCTGTCAACAGAGTATGTTATAATGTCCCCATCAGGATCAACAGCGCTTAGTATTATTTTCAGTGTCTGATTTTCATTTATTATTTTATTGCTTATCTGCTCAAAAACACTTGGCCTGTCAACATCTTCAACATCAACAACCCATCCCTTATTTACTTTTGCTGATCCGTCTGACACTTCAGCTAGTACTTTATGCGTTCCAGAATCGTCATAACCAGCATCATACTCAAATTCCTGCCCTTCCTTCACTTTTTTACCGTCAAAAAGCCATTGGTAGAATAACTGGTCTTTGTCTATGTCGCTTGCTGAAATCTTGAAATTGATTGCTTCCCCTTCTTTAATGCTTAAGGTGTCCTGCTCTGGGCTGAAAGAATCTATCTCTGGAATTTCTTCTTTTTTGTTGACAACAATCAATACGTCCTTTGAGGCATTTGTAATGCTGTCAGAAACTGTTATTGTTGCTTTGTACTCTCCAGCATCTCCATATGCTGTCTGCCATTCACCATTTTCATTTAATGGGGAGCTGTATGTTATAGCAAGCTTGTCATTGTCTGGATCTGTTGCATTTGGCGCCAAGCTAATTTTCTCGGTCTCATTTATTTCAAATGTAGTGATAGAATACGCAAAATAAGGGAAAATCAAGAAGGCAATTAAAAGTAATACTATGTTTTTATTCATTTATCTCCCCCAAAAAAAGAAAATCTCCAGAAACAAAGTTTCTGGGAAACCCAAAAATTTGCATTTTTGGGCAAATAAAATTATTTTTTCTGCACTATGTCTGTTATGAGTGGCGGCCTGTTCACATTCTCAACATTAACTGTAATTGTTTGCGATGTTGAATCCTTGCCATCGCTGGCAGCTACAGTGACCTCGTAAGAGCCTGCGCTGTCGTAATCGGTTTGCCATGAAAATAAATTATTGTCCTGCGCAAATCTACTGTCGCTTATTGAGTATGTTATCGGATCGTTATCGGAGTCTGTTGCCAATGCAGTTATTATTATCTCGTCGGTTTCTTCAGCTTTAATGTCGTTTATCTTCTCCAAAACAGGAGCCCTATTTACGTTTCCAACATTTACAGACCAGATTTTACTGACAGTCGAAGTATCGTCTGATATGTCAGCTTTAATAGTATGCGTGCCGGCACTGTCATAATCAGTCTGAAATAAGTATTTGGCATCGCTGCCGACAACATTTCCGTCAAGTTTCCATGTATAAGTTAAAGAATCCTTGTTTAAATCAGTTGCCTGAACGCTGAAATCAATTGCCTGTGTCTCGTCAATTGTCAAAGCGCTTTCAATCGGCTTTGAGCTGTCAATTGCTGGGGCTTCTTCTTTCTTGTTTATAATCAACAAAACATCCCTTGATGTTGTTAATTCCCCATCGGAAACTGTGACTGTAATAGTATACTCGCCAGCATCCCCGTATGTTGTCTGCCACTGCCCCTTATCACTTAAAGGAGAAGTGAATGTGAAGACCAAGCTGGTGCTTTTATCAGGATCCTCTGCATTTGGAACCAAATCAACAAGCTCTGTTTCCTGCACAACTACAACGATAGGCTTTTCTTTTGGCATTTCTGCTGATTTTACCTCAGGCTTTGCCTCCTCTTTTTTAATCTCTTCTTTGATTGCTTCTCCAGTAACTTCTGGTTTTGTCATTTCTTCTGACTCGACAAAAACATCCTGCTCTGGAAATCCAGCATCCAGATGATTTACAAACTTAATTGGGACTTCAAACTTTGTTGCATTGCCTGTTGGCACTGGAAGCATGAAGAACAACTGGACATGGCTGTTTAAGCCAAAGTCGCCCGGGCTTGCCCCATATGTTTTGCCGTCGCTGTGGTAAGCAAGGGCAATTACAGAAGCTGTTTCCTCAGTACTTGCTTCAAGCGGCATAAGCTTTAATGAAAATGAGCCTGCTCCTTTTTCATCTGAAGCAAAGCTGTTTTGGGAGCCGTCTTCTGCGCCGCACGGCTTATCAACAATATTTGGCTCTGGCGGGAAGGTAAGCCTTGAGCACCATACTGTATAGACGCCATTAGGCACAAGATTTTTGAAAGAAAGTTCTAATTGCGCATCATTATCAACGCTGTAAATCCCGATTCCGCCTGCAGCCAGCCATTGGCCTAAAGTAAACCCTAAAGATTTGCCTTTATCAAATGGTCCCAGAGGGTTCGGACCGACTTTGAATATGTCATGAGAAACAGGTACGACTGCAGCATAAACTGTTTTTGCCAGATTGGCTGGATCTTTGGCATTTTCCCCTTCTAGTCTGACAACCTTTCCTGCCTCCTTAATTTCAACCTTTTTAGCAGGCCCGTAAAGAGTCTGGTAAACCTCGCAACCGCTCAACAAGAACACAGAGATTATAAGCAAAGCAACTAAAAATCTTATTTTGTAATTCATTATACCCCTCCTATTTTTTAATTTTAATGAAAATAAAAGTGTTGCTATTCTAAAATAATAACTTATATTTAAACTTTGTGGTAGTTAAAATAATTTTTGATTTGCAATTGCAAAGAAAATAATCTTATAATTAAATTAGTATTGAAAAGAATGGGCCTGCTCAGATTTGAACTGAGGACCACTCGAATCGACCATTTATTAATGCTTATCAGTCGAGCATTCTAACCAGACTGAACTACAGGCCCGAACGCCTCTGACCAGACTTGAACTGGTGACCTTACGGTTAACAGCCGTACGCTCCACCTACTGAGCTACAGAGGCATAATTTCAGTTTAGAAGTTTTGTTTAAATAGGTTTCTATGAAGAATTATTTCTTCTTTTTGTGTTTTTCATAGAATTCAGCTGATTCCTTTATCAATTTTTCAAAATATTTTGGCTTGATGTCTTTTAATGTTCTTAATTTAATGTGCCTTAGATTTTTGCCAGTACCTTCAAGTAGCTTGTCTTTGAGACGAGCACCAAACCAGAAGCCAAGGTTGACATGCTCCTTCAGAGCTGCAATATAGCCAAAAGAATAGTATGGTTGGTTCCACTTGAACTCTTCAGTTGTGCTTGGCAATGTTTTAAGGATTAGTTTTCTCAATTCTTGTACTATTTCTTTTTGAGGGCTTTTCAGTTTGTTTATATAATTTGTGACTTTTTGGTTTAAAGCCATCTTAGTTTATAGCAACAACTTTGACCTTAAAATTCAATTCCTTTCCTGCCAATGGGTGGTTTAAATCGATTATGACTTCATCATCTTTGACTTCTT
>CAYIKX010000042.1:0-8520 GCA_964364025.1 uncultured Methanosarcinales archaeon | reverse complement strand
TATACTCACGGACAAAAATAATTAGACAATTGTTGTCCGTTCGTAATAAGCAAAAGACATATTTATTGTCTAAATATTTGTGTCTTTTGCTATAAATAAATTTAATTTATCCATGCTTATGCTTTTTTATCCCAAAATATTAGTATTGTTTTTATATAAGTAATTTAAGAGAATTGATGTTATTCTATGAAAACTGGTATTATAGGGAGAGTGCCTACTGGCATAACGGGCTTAGATGAGTCAATGAGCGGCGGATTTGTAAAAGACAGCATTAATTTAATAGCTGGCGGCCCTGGAAGCGGCAAAAGCATTTTCGCGCTGCAATACCTCATAAAAGGAATTCTAGAGTACAATGAAAATGGCGTATATTTGACATTCGAGGAAACAAGAGACAAGCTGATGCGGTATATGGAAAACTTTGGCTGGGATTTAGAAAAGCTGGAAAAAGAAGATAAATTAAGAGTAATAGAAATCTCTCCCAAAGATGTCAGAAAGGCTGTTTATAATAAAAACTTGGGGTTGAAATATGGAACCATAAAGTATATCAAAGCCAAAAGAGTTGTTATTGACTCCATAAATGCATACTCCCTTCTATTCCCAACAGAATTGGCAAAAAGAGAAGCTCATATAAATTTATTTGAAATGCTGCGAAGCTGGGGCGTCACAGTTTTGCTTGTTGCGGAGTACGATGTGGAGGAAGATAAGGGCTCGCCATTGGATTTTGAAGTAGATGGTATTTTGCGATTGTATAACTTCAAGAAAGGAGATACCAGAACCAGAGCAATCGAAATTTACAAGCTAAGGGGTTCAAAGCATTCTACAAAAACATTTCCTTTAGAGATTATAGACAAGGAAGGGATCAAGGTTTATCCTGAGCAGAATGTGTTTTAAATATTTATAGTTTTGTCGCAAAACTGTCCTAGCTGGGCAATAATCTTTTTATCTGTTTCTTCTTCTAAAGTCAGAATTACAGATTTAACTCCCCATGTCCTGAGCTTCCCTGTCAAAACATGCGCAAATCTCGTAACTGTTCCAGCCTCATTATAAAGCATTAAGGTGCTTAAAGTGTCCAAAATAAGTAATTTATCATTATCCTTTGGCAGGCTTTCTATTGCATTGGTTAAAGCAATAGAAATGTTTGTCAGGGCTTGCGGCTGGCAAAAAACACAGTTCCCTGCCCTCATGAGGTTGCCGCCTGTTGACAGGCTTGTTATGCAATCAATGAAAAAAATTCTATCAGTCTTTATGCCGCTTTTGTTTAGAATATTCATAATTGTATTGTAAGGCTTTGCAACAGTTACATAAATGCAAAAGCTGTTTTTTGTGTTTACAAAATACTTCAAGACGTCTAAAGTAACTTGCTGCATTGAGTCGCTCGAAGCCACAACCAGCAAAAGCTCAGAATTCTCAAGGCTCTTAAAATCCAACTTGGATGCCATTGTTTATCTGTAATCTTTTATATTCTTATTTATATGATTGAAAAAGAAAAAGAAGCCAAGCGCTACAACCAAGAAACTAATGCCAAAAAACAAGTCAAGGTTCTCGTGAGAAACTATCCATGCAGGCATTCCGACTTCGCTCGAAATTCCCATAATATACGAAAACTCGCGTATAGACAAAACAAAAAATGCAAGTGCCACTAAAGCCAGCCAGTAAATTCCGCTCTTCTTTAATGATAGCCTAGCCAGGTATATATAAACCAGAACTGTAAAAAAGATTGCAACTTTCAACCCAGCAATTGTACCCAGCAGTAACTCTTCCATTTTATTTCTCAATAAATCCAGCTGTTGCAAATGACACTTGATAAAGCTGGTATAAGGCACTTATCATTAAAATTCCAGCAAAAATCTGAAGCATTTGTATGCTAAAGACAAAAATCAAGCTTTCGCCTAACTCCGGCAATAAAGTTTCAAAAACTATTTCAAAAATTGCCTTCAAAAAAATAAGAGCAAAAGAGCCTATAAGCGGCGGCAGAACAGAAGTGAATTTCCCTCCATAAAGCTTCTTTGTTAATTTAAATCCGAGATACAGGGAATAGATTGAGATTAATATCGCAATTATGTCAACAATGTTATCGATGAATCCTAGCTCCACCATTTAGAATTAATTGAAGTAAGTTTTATTTAAATCTTTGTGAAAAACATGGATAATAATTTTGTGTTATTTATCCCAATTTTTAATAATAACTCAGTCTATTTCTTTTATAAATTTGCTAAAATCTTCGTTGCTGACGTCATGGATGTAAGCGCAAATTCCAAGCTTTCTTAGTTCCTCTTTCCCTTTTGCGCCAAAATGCACAACGTTGAGAAAAATGAATTTTGGGCTCATGATTTTTGCTTTTCTTATCCTTTCCACCAGCTCCCTTCCGCTCATTTCAGGCATAAAAAAATCTATCAAACCAAAATCATACTTATCGTTTTTTAGCATATCAATAAATTCTTCTGCACTGCTAACTATAGAAACTTTGTAGCCTTCTTTCTCCAAAACAGGTTTTATGGCTAAGCTGACGTCTGGTTCATCGTCGGCTATTATTATCTTTTTAGTCAATTTGGACATCTCTCAAAATTATATTACTTTTTATTTCTCAATCTTTCTAATTTTGCTTCTATCCTTTGTTTTGAATTCAAATAAGTTTCTTCTGAAAGAAATTTTAATGCATAAGCTTCCTTGACAGATTGCAGTTCATTCTCCAATTGCACTATTGTTTCTTCTGTCTTAGTAAGATGCTCTTTAACTACTTCTTGCTTTTTTTCACTCGTGTCTATAACTTCATCTGCAAACATGGAAACATCTTTTATTAAAGTTGAGTTAATGTCCTCAAGCAAGCAGGTGAATTTGCCGCAGGCATGCGCAACTATAAGCTTTGTTATCAAATCATGAGTGAATTTAACTAGAACCAAGTCTGGCTGGTAAACCAGTATTGTGCTTAGTGAGTCAAAGATAAGGCACTGTGATTTCTCTTTTTCAATAATCTGGTTTAATTCTTCATTGAATTGTGTAAAATTCTGAGGAGAAGTAATATAAACAATGCCTTGAGTGGGAATATCCGCCTTGATGTCTTTTTCTATAGCATCGACAAAAAGAAATCTCCCATTATCAATATCATTCCTTTTGAGCATTTCAATAATTTTTTCTGCAGGTTTGTTAAGACTTATGTAAAGCAGTCTGCCTTTAAATTCTTGCGTTGCATTTTTGATAATTTCAATCAGTTTATTCTGATAGATTTTGTTTGGAATCAAAAATACCTCAATCTTGCTTCTAACAACTTTTTCTTTCTCTTGCTGTTTATTTATGATTAATTTATTCAAAAATGACATATTAGATAAAAAATCAGAGTTATCATTAAATTGTTAATATATAAAGAATTCGGGCATTTCAGGATAAATATTTTCGAAAAAAGGATAAAAAATTTGGCTTTTGACTCCGAAAAGCTTTTATATGCCTGCAAAATATATGCTTTTATGGGTACAATTCTAAGTTCGAGAATGAAAGACGATGGCAAAGTAGTTTTTGAGGTTTCTGTTGATTATGAGGAGTCTGTGCAGTTAAAGGGTTATATGGACAATATCCATATTTTTTCTGAAAACGTAGCTGATATAAAAACCAACATAAGCCAGCGCGGCAAAAACGAAGCGACAAAATATTTTCTAATCCCTAAAGAATTAAGGAAAAATCTGAAATTCAACGCAAAAACAACTTGCCAAAAAATTGAGTCCAAGACAAAAACAGTTTTCATTTATGTGGTGGATAAAATTGGTTTATAAAGTAAACAATAGAGTGCAAACCGGAATCAAAGGATTTGACAATCTCTTGGAAGGAGGATTTCCAAGAGGAAAGATAATCTTGCTGAGCGGCACTCCAGGGACATCCAAAACCATATTTGCACTGCAGTTTTTGCACAATGGAGCTACACAATTCAACGAAAAAGGCTTGTATGTGTCATTCGAGGAAAGAGAGCAGAGCCTCAAAAGCCAAGCTTTGCAATTTGGCTGGGACTTTGACAGATTGGAAAAAGAAAACAAAGTGAAGATTCTTAGCATACCTGCAAACAGCATCAAGGAGACAACAGCTTTTGAAATAATAGGCATGGCAAAAAAAAATTCAGTCAAAAGGCTTGTTATTGATTCTTTGTCTACACTGTCAATAAACATGCCAACTACTTATTCCAAAGTTACTGATTTGACTGAAATATCCATAAAGCGGTTTATGTACACTTTTATAAATGATTTGCGCGATATAAGAGATGGTATTACCTCCTTGCTTATATCCCAGACTACAGATGGGCAGCTTTCTCGTGATACAGTTTCAGAGTTTATTTGCGATGGAATCATCCATATAAATTATGAAACGCTTGGAGGAAAATACTCCAGAACATTGACAATAAGGAAGATGAGAGAGACAAAAAATGACGAGGACATCCATCCGATTGAAATAGGACCTAAAGGTCTTATTGTGCGTAAATTTGAAGAATAATTATGGCATATGACTCTATCCCAAATCTTGCAAACAGTAAATACCGCTCATTAATTAAGGACGTGCCAAAATTTCTTTCACCGCTATTTTCTTTTGTGGTGCTTGAGAGAATTTTGGAACTAAAGATTGGAAAAAGCTCTGAGGAATTTCTCTTTAAACTGGGAAAAAGCATAGGCAATGCGCTTGCAACAAAGATTACTTTTATCAACAAAAGGCAAAAAGAAGCCATAATAATCTTTCTCAAAGAGCTTGAGAACCTGGGCTTTGGCAAATCAAAGATAATCCGCTATAACCCAAATAAAAATGTTTGCACAATTATCAATACTACAAACCCATTGGCAAAGCAGTATAAGATGACATTTGATGTGCAAAAATACCCAAGGGATGTGCTTCTAGCAGGCATGTACTCAGGGTGCCTATCTGCAATTTTGAACAGCGACTGCTTCTTCATAGAAAAAAGATGCATCACAAAAAACGAGCAGTTTTGTGTGTTTCAGCTCGAATCTGGCAAGATCTTCAAAAATGAGAGATTTGACCAGAAAAAGATAGATCAAATTATATCATTAAAAAATTTGCACCTAAATTACAGGCCTGATTATCCAAATACACTAATATGGAAAATTATACAGCTAAGGCAGATACAGCTAAACGATGGTGAATTAAAAATATGGGGGGTTTACTGCACTTTTTTTCCTGTAAATATAATGCTGACTATTTACAAGCTGCTAGAAATAGAAAATATTGACATTTCAAATGAGCTGTTTTATCTTGGTGTTACACAGTCCAAAATGGCCATACTATTCCAAGTCAATAAATTTGGCATAAAAAATGGCTTACCAACATTTAATTCATTGCTGAATCAGCTGGAATTCTTCGGTGTGGGTAAGGGAAAATTAGCGCTGATTAATGAGAATTCTTTGGAAGTAATGTTTAAAAACAATTATTCTCTGGCACAGTACAGGCTGATGTTCAATGACAGATATGATAACATTTATATCAATGGAATACTGGCAGGTATGGCTCGTTATGCTTTCGAGACAGAAATTGAATCTTTAAGTTATCAGGCATCAAAAACTAAAACCGATTACAAAATAGCATTCACAAAAAATGCAAATAATTCAACTATTCTGAAATGCCAAAGAGGCATAAAAAATAAAGAGATTATTAAAGTAATTGAAGAAAAAATGAAACACAAATATTATCTTGAGTACTAATCTTGAATCAACCTAGACGTAACTTCTTGCGAACAATGAAGGAAAAGCTTTTGTGTCCAAAACAACAGGGTAAAGATCTTCCTGTGGGTTTATTTTTCCATCTTTGAGATTAACTATTTTGCCGTTTTCCATTGGAAAATAGCCATTTCTCGTAAAAAATTTCTCTAATTTTTTTCTAGAAAGCCCCATTATATGCGTTACGCCGATTTGACTTGCAAACTCCGTAGCTAAATTTAAGACCAAGTCGCTCAAACCATAAACTTCGTTGTTGAACATCAAACGAGTTCTTTCTGGGTCTGCGGCAAGTCTAGAGCCTTCTGCAAGCCTTCTTCCATTTGTCCTCATTGAACCGATATTATATGAGCTCTCAAGGTAAAGACCATCTTCTGAGTCAAGTATCAGCCTTACTGTTGCCTCTATCCTTCCTGTTCTTCTGTTTCTAGCATAAAATAATACGGCATGCTTGTCAAACCTATCAAAGTCATATCCATTATTTACAGTGCCAGACTTGAAAAGGCCTGCCCTCGAGTATGCGATATATCTAAGTTTAAATAGCTCAAGCATTTCAGTAGGAGTGGTTGCTACTCCAAGTTCAAAACCATCAATTGTGGTTCTTTTCAATTCGTCAGGAACTTTGATCTGGCCGCTTACGATTATGTTGTCTTTTACGACATCGTGCCTCAGCAAATCATGCTCAGAAATTGGACCCTTCACTGCAGAAATGAAATAGCACTGGCCAAGATAAATTAGTCTGGAGTTTGTTATATTGCTGAAGCCATTATCTTTCAGAAGTCTTTCAAGCTCTTCATTAAAAAAAGGATTCCTTATACCTCTTTCTGCAAGGATTCTATTACACTTAATTATTATTTCTATTTCTTCCCGAAATGCTTCGGCCAACCCTTTCTTTGCTAAATCTTCCATCATTTGTTTGAATAACACATCGGGATTGTAAGTGGGCAAGGGCCCGCTCACAGAAAAAATTCCGCCATTTTTTAATACCCTATGTGCCTCTTCTACAACTCTTATCGGATTTTCCACATAATACAACACATTGTTGCATACAACTCCATCAAATTTCTTTGGCTCAAAGCTCAAGGAATGGGCATCCTGCTTCTCGATTTTGGCATTTGGAAAATTTTCTAAACGTTTTCTTGCATAATCTACCATAACTTTATCATTATCTACCCCAACTACAAGATTGCCTAAAAGCGCTAATCTTTCTGAAACAATGCCGGGACCACAGCCTAGGTCAAGAACATGCTTACGACCTTCTACACTAGCCAGCATTAAATCAACCGATTCTGCATAAAAAGAAACATGAGGAAGAACCAATGAAAAAGCTGGTGCATATTGCCTCCAAAGTAAATCTATATTCTCTTCTAAGCTAGAATTATACGCATGAATTATAACCACCCCTTCCTATTTTTTATGCAAATCTCTTTAAAAATTTAAAACCTTTTATAGATTTTTATCCTGAATATTATTTATAGGATAAATTAAGAGTCAATCTGGATAATTCATTTAGCTTAAAAACATCAGAATTATTCAAAAATAAGCTGTCAAAGGTTTTATTTGCATATTCAAAATTTTTTATTATTCTTTAATAACGACAAATTTCTGGATATACTTATCAAAAATTTATCCAAGATTTTTATGATTGGTAGAACACTAAGACCAAATACCTTTTTAAACGCATTTTCACTTCCACTTTATAATGGCAAAAACTTATTCGGAGCTGGAAGCATGGGGTATTTTTATTGGGGCATTAGTTATTGGTGTTGTGCTTACTAGCGTATTCTGGGCTTTTATAACCGCTCCAGAAAATGCCAAAAAAATAGAAAAAGAGATTGGAAATGCAACTGCATCAGTAAAGATAGAAAAGCCAGAGGATTTTGTCACATTCTGCAAAAAAGTAGATGGAATTCCAAACTGGGACAGCAAAGGCTTCAGGCAGTGCATTGTTGACGAGTATTCTGAGAAAAATTTGATAGTAATGAATCTTTTATGCAAGAAGTTTAATTTAAGCTTGAACTATGGCTCATTTGGTGTTAAATGTGAAGGAAAAATCTGAAAAAGCCGTATGCGAAATATGCAACAGCGAAATGATTGAAAGGCATTGCAAGATTGTTTGCCTGAACTGCGGGTTTAAATGGGATTGCAGTGACCATTAGTCCTCAAAATTTGGTAAAACTTTAAATATACAAAATTTTATCTTCTATTGCCAAGGTGGCAGAATCCGGCAAATGGCGATGCTCAAGCAGAGCCTCGCGTTCGGAATATTGCGGTAGTCTCGAATAATTTTTATATTTATTAGATAACTACTGCCCGCAAGGGCTTCTCGGTTCAAATCCGGGCCTTGGCGTTTTTATTAAAGGGGGTATTTTAAGTGGGAAAATTTGATTTTAAAGTTTTAAAAAATTACAGAATTATATTCTTTTCTTCTTTCATATTGTTAATCTTATTTTTAGCAGCTTGTTCTAAAAATCAGGACAATGCTGAGCAGGAGCAGATAACAGGCAGCGCAATTGAAGAATCTCAAGAAAACTGTAGACTCAGCGACCCAACTGATTGCAGCCCGATAGAGATAACAAGGGTTGAGCAAACAGAAGAGGAAACCGATGATGAAATTACTGCTGCAGAAATCCCTAACATTACAGATAAGCCTGAATATAATATAACACTGCAGAATTTAACAAGTTTGTCATTGGCCTGCGAAGCTGGATGGAAATGCATTAAAGGAAAGTATATTGCTTACCAAGAGGCTAATTGCTCATGGCATTCTTTGGAGCGCTGCATTCACGGGTGCAATGAAAATGAAAGCATATGCAGGTTT
>CAYIKX010000041.1:0-8783 GCA_964364025.1 uncultured Methanosarcinales archaeon | reverse complement strand
GCTATCAATTGCATTAATTAAATTAAAGCCTAGATTTCTGCCATCGCAGGTTATATTGAAATAATAAGTGCTGTTTGGAGTGAAAAACTGCTTGTCATAGAAATAAATTCCAGTTGTTGAGTTGAAGCTCATATTAGCAGCGTCAGACCACCCATTAATGCTTGCATTGTCGCTATAAGTGCAGTTAATAAAGCTCCCATTTATTGAACTTACTTCATTAGTAAAATTTGCGTAAAACCTGATTGGATTTCCAATAACTCTAACTAATGTATCTGTATCATCCCAAATTGTCAAGTTGCTTCTTGAGGAATAATTGATGCTTACATTATTCAAAATTGGAGTAAATCTTGCATCAGTTGTATTCATATGAACTTTATACTGGAAGTATCTTGCTATTGTATTTGATGTTATTGCACTTAAAGTATTGTTTGAAGCTCCAGTCCAATTTGTCCATGTTACATTGTCAGCAGAAGTTCTATAGCTTAAATTTAATTTCAAAACTCCTCTTTCGTAATGCCTTTTTATGTCTTCTGCTGTTAAGGAAATGTTCCAGATTGTTGCTTCATCAATTGTGCCATTAAAAAATAGAGTATTAGTAGTTTGAGGTCTTCCTCCTATTATTGTGTTTGTGTTGCCATCGCAGCTTCCAGTTGCTGTGTTTATTGCTAAAGCTTCCAAAATCCCATCAACATATAAGTAGCCAGTAGATCCTTTTCTTGTCCCAACTAAATGATGCCATTGTCCATCATTTACTGTACGAGTTCCTGCAGCTTGGATTTGGTCATTATCAGCATCTCTGCAACTAAATGCTACTGCGTTGGTAGTTCCTATAAATAATGCCCTGTAGTTAGCGTCATTTTTGTCATTGGAAATAATCCAAGAATTAACTCCATTCTGGGAAGTCTTAATCCACGCTTCATAAGTAAAGTCAGAAGTACCAAAACTCAAATTTGATGAATTGCCAGTTACATTTACATAATCATTCACCCCGTCAAACACTAATCCTTTTCCAAACTTTCCTTCTGTAAAATTCCTTCCAAAGTCAGATGTTGAATTGCTGAATCTTGTTCCATTATTTCCGTAAATGGAATAATCCAGAACTTTTGCTCCTGCGTGCTCTGCTATTTTGTTTGCACTTAATGAAATGTTCCAGATTGCTACTTCGTCTAGAGTGCCGTTCATTGGTGTTATACCACTCTCTTGATTGCCTACATGGAAATCTGAAGTGAATGAAAATGATACAGCAGATGCTGGTGCAGAATCAAACACACCATCAATATAGAATTTGCAATTTGATCCATCGTAGACTATTGCTACATGATGCCAGTTTGTATCAACTACACCATTGCTTAAACATTCGCTTATACCATTCTTTCCAAAAGCTAACTTATCAGTTGCTACTATATATGCTATCCATCCATTTCCACCCCAAGCGGCAAATACCTGTTGTGTACCAGTATTGGATCTTCTAACCCACGCCTCAATTGTTGGTGTTTGTGTCTGCAATACTGCAGGCCGACTTAGATTAACTGTTGCTTTGTTTCCGTTAAATACCATGCATTCTCCAAACTTGCAGCTAGTTTGATTAATAGTGGAATTAAACATCAAAGTCGCATTATTCCCGTAAATGCTTTTGTCAATTCCATAGCCAGAATGCTTTGCAATGATTTCTGATGACAAACTTACATTCCAGATTGCGACTTCGTCTATTGTGCCGTTGAAAAAATATTTTTTATTATTTGTGCCTATTGTTACATCATTGGCATTATTGCAGAGATTTGAAGAGAAAGCAACTGTGCCAACTTTGCTTCCATCAATATATAATCCTATATTAGAGCCATCAGCCACTCCAACAATATGATGCCATTCATTCGGTGTAATTGCATCAGGAGCAATTATATTTGCATTCCAACCATTACAGTTAGTGTCAGATACATAAAAGGCTGGCTTAGCAACATTATTTAATATAAGAGTGTAACCATATACGTCAGTAGGTCTTTTAGATATTATCTCCCCTTCGGTTGGATAAGCAGAAACTTTAGTATTAATCCATGCTTCTAATGTGAGTTTATTAGTCAAATCAAAGCTGGATGAATCAGTCACGTTAATGTAATCATCATATCCATCAAACACATAACTCCCCCCAAACTTTCCTCCATTTGGAGTGTAATTCAGCCCAATTCCGCTTGTGTTGCCGTACATTGTTCCATTATTTAAATAAGATGAATTATCCAAAATCAGAGTTCCATTAGAAATATTATAATTTTCCGGACTTACATTATTGAAATGCATCAATAAAACAGTGCTTCCATTTTCTTTTAATTCAAAAGCATTCGCAGAATCAAACGGCATGTACAAAACTAAATTAGTCTCAGCAGAAATATTATGTGTTTCATTAAGC
The DNA here is from genome assembly GCA_964364025.1 of uncultured Methanosarcinales archaeon. GTDB lineage: Archaea > Nanobdellota > Nanobdellia > Woesearchaeales > GW2011-AR4. Next base: position 6,382 of record CAYIKX010000041.1, on the reverse strand, counting down.
TGTCTTTCTGATTCACCAGTTGCATTGTCAAACTTCATGTACAATACAGTTGAAGCATTAATTAAGTCGCTTAAATCATATCCATAAAGATTGCTTATCCCTCTGTCATCTGCGCTTTGGCTCCAGCTTATATAGCTCCAATTAACAGGCGCATTTGCGTCAAACACTTGCGATGTGAAATTTGAAGTGTTAAAGTATCCCCAGCCAAATTGATAATGTTGCAAAATGGTATCATTTGTCAAGGTTATGTTCCAGATTGCAACTTCGTCTATTGTGCCGTTGAAAGGCTGTCCTGCACCATTGCGCGCACCAATTTCAACATTAACATTGTTCAAAGTACTATCGGTTCCTAGCGTATCGCTATTTGTAGTCAATGACACAGTACTCCCGTCAACATACAGCTTAATACCGCTTGCTGCACTAGTCCCTTCATAAACTCCAACCACATGATGCCAATTATTGTCCAAAACATCGCTAACTCCAATTCTCTCCGCATAATTTGCCGCATTAGAAGTACTTTGAACAATCAATCTTATTCTACCAATAGAATCTGCAAATAAATAATAACCACCAACACCATTATATTTTGTTATTATCATTGGGTCATAGCTAGGCTTTGTCCCTTTAATCCATGCTTCAAGTGTAAATGCATTTGTTCTCTCAAAATCAAAATTTGCTTCATTCGAGACATTAACAAAATCATTGCTACCATTAAAGCTTAAACTGAAACTACCGAACTTTGCAGAGCTGTTCCATAAAGGGTCATTTGTATCAGCTGCGTTATTATTTCCCAAAGTCCCATTATTTCCATAAATCCCAGAATCATTCGCATACTGCCCAGTTCCTTCTTCGAATTTCATGTATAAGACAAGAGATGCATTCGCATTAATTCCTCTTCCCTGCAAATTCTGTGTCTGGTTCTGCAGCGAGCTTATGTTGATAGTCAAATTAGCTCCTCCGCCTGTTCCAACAACTCTTGCATTAATGCTTAAGTTTCCTTTCAAGAAATCTGTATCAGTATCATCAACAAACCTGTTAATGCTGCCGTTTGTCGTTGAGCCAGCAGCAGAAGCAAGATTATGAGCATCTGCAATCTGATTAGAAAAGTTAAATCGTTGGTTGTGTATTCCAGGAGTCAAAACTCTTACAGTCCAATAACCAATCCTGTTGTCGCAGTTGTAGTTTTGATAATAAATTCCGATTATTTTATAAGAATGCCCGGATAACTGCTCTTTTGTCAGTAAAGCGTATTGCTTGCCTTCAATATTTATCAAATTATAACTTCCAGTACCAACATGCAAAGCATAGGCTGATGGAATTAAGGTGAAGAAATCTAATATTGGATTTTGATTTTTGTTATTGAGTTTTTTGTTTAATAAACTTTTTGACGCTGGGGGCGGGAGTTCCATTCCATTACGAATGGAATTTGAACCCGCGGATCCGCGAAGGAAATCAGATCCTCGGTCTGACGCAATGGCCAGGCTATGCGACCCCAGCTCTATCAAAGCGCTTTCATCAACCGAAAGATATTTAAATAGGTTTTGTTTTACAGGACCTATCCGCGAAGGAATCTGATCTTGGTTGGGTGCTATGGCTTGGCTATGGAACCCGTTTTCTTTATTTTTATAAACTTCCCCTGAGTGAGAGAGGGTTAAAAGCCCTCTGAACCCTTTTTCTTTGATGCTTTTTATAACATTTCCACTTATTAAATTCCCCCCATCTAATGACAAATTGCCCAAATCAATGATATAGTATGGCTCTAAAGAATTATTCTCGCATTTTAACTCCAAAGCATCCAAATCATTAGCTGTATTTGCATCATCATCTTCTTTTTCAGCATAGTTTGTCCCACCATGCCCATAAATAGTCAGATTGCCTGTGCCAGTTGTGTTAAAAGCAACTGTCCAATTCCCGAAAACAGTCGGATAGCTTTGAACATTTAATATAGTTATAGAAACTTCAAATGTCTGATTGCTTAAATGTGGAATTATCCATTCAATCTTGTCAATTAATCCATTTAAATTATCATCATAATATTTAACATCAGTAAACAATTCTTTTCCGTTATCTTTAAGCCAATAAAGCTTGATTGCTTGCTGTGGAATATCATTCAAGCTAGTATGACTGAACACATCTTCATAACTTGTTTCAGAAATAATTTTAATCTGCTTTGTATAATCATTCAATTCATCTTCAATTGCAATCGGAGCTTCAGTAAAGTATTGAATCTCAATCTCTGTGCCCTCAGCAAGATTTTCATAAATGACTAATATTGTTCCTAATTCAGAATTTTCTATTATTAAGCTAGTTGGCAATAGGCTTAATTGAAATTCAAGCTCAGATTTTTTATTGTATAATTCATTTAATTTTGAATCAAATTTGCCAATTTCAAATTCCTCTTCATCAACAATCTTAGCCTTTTTTAGTTTTATTTCTTCAAAAATGCCTATCTTCCTTTTGATGTGCTCGAGCTTCTTTTCTATTTCAAACAATTCTTTTTCTTTTAGTTTGCCCTTGTCAATTATTTTTAGTTTTTCTTCAGGTAATTCCAAGGATTCATTCACAATGCTAACAGAAATATTGAATGCAGTTTTAGGCAGACTGAAATTTAAAGAGCCAGAGCTGTTTTCAACCACCAATCTCTTAATCCATTTTACAGTTTTTCCAATCTCGACTTTTGGCTTAAACAGCTCTTCGCTTATGTTAATGGCAAACACATTCGAAACTGCAATTAATTCAGAATCATCTGCTGCAAAGTAAGTATACCTTATTCCTTCAATATTCTTGTCAGAAATGATTGTTGCAATATCGTCCTCAAAAGTTATTGTTATGTTGTCTGGTTTGTAGTAATTATAGTTTAATTTATCCCCATCTTCATCAGCAAAGTATTTGCTCAGATTTATTGTTGCATTCTTGTTTTTTGAAACATTTATTGTTGTGATATTCTGCAGCAATTTTGGCGCAGTATTCTCAACATCAGTCAACAGCGAATATTTTACTTTGTCAATCCTTAATACAGCGTCATCCTCTATCTCAAATACCAAAGTATATCCGCTCTTGTTCAATCCTGTCAAAGAGCATGTCTCTAAGCATTCGCCAAAAAACTCAATTTCTTCCTCAAAGAACTTCACGCTTAAGTTAGCCCATTCAGAATTATATATTTCTGACTTCGGATTGTCAGCACTCAGATTGATGTCATAATAAAGCACTTGCGCAGACACTGTATTGTCATGGCCAGCTCCATCCTTGCCGTAAGTTGAATAATAAACTGCATCCCAATTCTGCTTTGCCGGCAATAAACCAAAGAATGCGCAGCAATCTGCATTGCCGCTGCAGAACTTTGTCAAAATGCCATCTTCTGCATTATAAACCTCCCACCTTGTGCATAATCTGCTTTCATCAGCATCCCAGCCAAATTGGGTATCATCAACTGTTAAATCAACAACACCATTTACGCTTTCATCGCCATTGTCATTCGCATCATAAATTGTTCCAGAATTGTATGATAAGTTTATTGCTATTGTTTTGGATATGGTTATGTTGGTTTGATTTATTGTTTCGTTTGCTATTGGAGTCTGGTTTATTGTTTCATTAGTTTCGTTTATTGGCAAGGTTGCATTATTAATAATCTTTTCAGCCATTACTATAAGCTTAACCGTATGGCTCTTTGAATCAATTCCGTCAGATGCAATAAATGTTATTGTCGTGTTTAAATTATTTTCAATTTCAGGCTGTATAGTCACAACCGCTCCATCGATTGAAACATCAAGATTTTCAGCTCTGGAAACAGAGTATGCAAGCTCATCGCCGTCTTCATCTGTGAAGTGCTCCGATAGGTTGATTTCAGCTGTTCCGCTTATTGCAAATTCGTTTGGCCCAATCCACTCGGGCTTATTGTTTTTATCTTTCTTTTCTTTATCCTCGCCTTTTGCCACAAATCCAGTGATTAGATTTGGCTCATTTGAGTAGACTATATTTTCATCTTCTTCCAATCTGGCACTGTCAAATACCAAATGCCTAATTCCATTGCTCTCAATATACACTCTTGCCTTTCCATAGCTTGTAACTCTTCCATCCAATTTTAGCGACTTTAATTCTCCAATGTTGCTAAGCTCTAAAGTGTAGTTACCATTTGATGTTACAACCAAATTCACGTCTTTGGTATAGTCCGCTTCCCTTATCACAAAGCCAGTTATAGAAGGTCCTAAGAAGTAAAGGCTGATGCCTAATATTGCCACAGCTACCAAAAACATCAGCATTTCCAGTTTATGCGGCTTATTACTGCTCAAGTTTCATTCCTCTTTTCTTCTTTACCCTGTCCCAAATTGTCCAGATTGTTCTGTCATCCAAATGCAGCATTTGCGCAACTTCATGGTTTGTGTAATCCAAATCCTTCACAAAGCCGACAACACTTTCCAGAGTTGAAAATGACCTGTTAGAAACTGCAGAAGCAGGAATCATTATGTGCCTTGAAATTTCATCAAAAGAAGAAGGCATTTTTTTAGCCGCTTTGGAATAAGTCGCCCAGATTGTCTTGTTGCTCCTGTTAAGCAACTTTGCAATCTTGGAAAATCTTAGCTTCAGATTTTCTTTCATGTACTTAACAATCGCTTCCAGACAGCTCAAAGCGTCATTTGCAAATGCGCCAATAGGAATGTGCACTTCTTTCCTGTGCAGTATTTCCTGCTCCGTTATCTCATGCAGCCTTTTCAATTCATCAATGAAGTGAGAAATCAGCTCAATTTTCTCTTCCTTTGAAAGATCCATAAACTTGGAGATAATACTATCAAAATCAGAATTTTTTTCCACACCTTTTTTTCTAAGTTCCAATTTTAAGGTACTTTATCTAGATTACATTCCAAAAAAATTTGTTGGGGGCATTTTGGGGGTGGTTTTAAGTAATCAGAATATTGCGTTCCCCAACAATAAAACTAGAGAAATTAGCGTGACATTTGATTTGAGCATGTAAATTAAAGTAAACCAACATTCTCCCTCTCTCTTCCTATTATGTAAGTAATTATTATATAAATCTTTCTCTTTTTCAAATATAAAGCTAGAAAAAATTAGTAGTTTTTCGTATATAATAAATCTTATTATTTAAGAAAAAATTCTTATTATTAAAGATAATTTTCCTATTATATAAGTTAAATTTTCTTATTTTAGCAGTAAAATATCTTACTATATAGGAAAAAATAAGATATGTTAAAATCTAAACATAGTAAAAATCATCCATCACAATGGGCAATTTTTGGCAAATAGATAATTATAAAAAAGATTGGCATAACTATCAAAAAAATGAAGCACACGCTAAAAGTTACTGTTGCTCTAGTCTTTTTCTTCTTTATGGCGCAGTTTGTAGGCTTGCTTGTAATAAATCATTACATTGATCATAAAAAAACCGCTGAAACAAAAACAGTTGCTTACAAGCCACTGCCTTACAATTTTGAAAGGCCTGAAGTAAAAAATAAGTCTGCTTCTTTTATTTACATAACACTGGCTATTTTAATCGGAACAATCTTAGTTCTGCTCTTAATAAAATTCAACAAGCCATTCATTTGGAGGTTCTGGTTTTTTGCTACAGTCTGGATTACCCTGGCAATCGCATTTTCAGCTTTCATAAATAATGCTCTCGCAGGAATTCTCGCATTGATAATCTCGATTTTAAAGTTGTACAAGCCAAATGTAATAATCCAAAACCTTTCTGAAATTTTTATTTACGGAGGATTAGCTGCAATATTTGTCCCAATGATTAATTTGTTTGCTGCATTTATGCTCTTGATTGTAATCTCGGTTTATGATTTTGTAGCTGTCTTCAAGACAAGGCACATGATAAAGCTTGCAAAGTTCCAGTCCAAATCCAAAATTTTTGCCGGCTTGTTGATTCCATATGCCCGAGAAAATCAAAGATTTTCTGGGCACAAGCAAAATCGAGATTTTGCTGTGCAGAAAATTCAAAGAATTTTCTCGCACCAAAAATCCAAAGGATTTTTTAGTGAAAGGGGAAAAATATCAGTCAAGGCAATTCATGCGCCAGAATCAGAAATTAAGCAGGAAAGCAAAAGGCATAAGCATTCGATGGCTGTTCTTGGCGGAGGCGACATCGGCTTTACATTGATTTTTGCAGGGGCTGTTATGCAGGAATTGATGCTAAATGAAACAGTTTTGACAGGATTTTTGAAAACTTTGATTATACCCATTTTTGTCAGCTTTGCTTTGCTGGTTTTGCTGCTTAAAGGCCAGCAGAATAAGTTCTATCCGGCAATGCCTGTTTTGAGCTTGGGGTGTTTTATCGGATATTTTGTTGTTTGGTTGATTTGATTTTTTATTGATTATTAAATAGATAAACTTTAAAATTAAGTATGTATTCTGTTCTATTGGAGGA
>CAYIKX010000040.1:0-8947 GCA_964364025.1 uncultured Methanosarcinales archaeon | reverse complement strand
GTGTTTGCCACCATTATTGTTGTTGGGTGTATACTTTACAGGTTTACTTTACATAATCAAAAAGCATTTAAACGAATACATATTTAAGAATTGTAATGAACAAAAAAATAGAGGAATTTCAAAATTTTGTTGATAAAATAAAAAACTCCAATACTTTAGTAATTGTTGAAGGAAAAAAGGATAGGATTGCATTAAATAAAATAAGCATCAATAACATTGTAGAGCTAAGCAAAAAACCCTTATTCCAGATTGTCGAAGAAATCTCAGATTCAAATGATGAATGCGTAATTCTGACAGATTTGGACAAAAAAGGAAAAGAACTTTATGGCAAGCTTAATTCCGATTTGCAGAAAAGAGGTGTTAAAGTGAACAATAAACTAAGGGAATTTTTATTCAAAAACACAAAGTTAAGGCAGATTGAGGGCATGAACTTAGAAGCTCTCTAACCTTTTTATTCTTTCATCTATCGGCGGATGAGTATGGAATAAATAATTTATCCTGCCGCCAAATGTCCTCAACGGATTCTCAATGAAAAGATGTGCAGTGGCTTTGTTGGCTGCCTCAACTAATGGCTCTTTGTCGTTTTTTATTTTTCTAAGGGCATTAGCTAAGCTGTCTGGATTTCTGCAAAGCAATGTGCCATCTGCATCAGCAAGATATTCCCTCTGCCTGCTTACTGCAAGTTTTATTAATTGAGCTATTATAGGAGATAATATGGCTAATAGAAGGCCAACTAAAACTATAATAAATCCAAAACCACCTCCTCTTGAAGAGCCCCTTCTTCCTCTTCCATAAAACATGCTTCTCAGGAATATGTCGCTAAGCAAAGCAATTATTCCAACTAATATAACTACAAGCATCATCATCCTTATGTCATAATTTCTTATGTGTGCTAGCTCGTGCGCTATCACACCCTCCAGCTCATCCCTTTTTAACCTTTCAATTGCACCAGTTGTCACAGTCACAGAAGCATGTTTTGGATCTCTGCCTGTTGCCATGGCATTTATTGCAGAATCCTCAATGACATAAATTTTAGGTGTGGGAATCCCAGAAGCAATTGCCAAGCCCTCAACTACATTCACAAGATGCGGATACTTTTTCCTGTCAGCCTCAGCTGCATGGCTCATGCTCAAAATAATACGGTCTCCTGAATAAAATCCAATCAAAGTCATTATGGTTGAGAAGATGATTGCTATAGCAATGCCAATAAAAATATCGCCAAAATAAAGCCCGAATGAATATCCAAGCAGCCCGATTATAATAAAAAATATTGCAATCAGAAAAATTGATTTCCTTTTGTTCCGGGAAATATGCTCGTATAATGTGGACATCTAAAACTCAGCTTTAACCGGCTTCTTCTCTGATTCTTCAGTTTTGAAAAATTCCTTTTCCTTGAAGCTGAGCATGTTGGCAATCATATTGCTCGGGAACTGCTGTATCTTGTTGTTCAAACTCATTACATTGTCATTATAGAACTGCCTTGAATAAGCAATCTTGCTCTCTGTCCCGGACAATTCCTCTTGTAGCATCTTAAAATTCTCTGACGCCTGCAACCTTGGGTAGTTTTCAGCAACAGCAAACAATGTCTTCAAAGCATTGCTTATTGCATCGCTCGCCTTTGCTTTTTGGCTCATGCTTCCCGAAACAAGCTGGCTTCGCATCTGTGTCAGCTCTGTCAGCACGCCTTTCTCATGCTTCATGTAGCCCTTTACCGTATTGACCAAATTCGGTATTAAATCGTATCTTCTCTTCAATTGGACATCAATCTGGCTCCATGCATTTTCCACCCTGTTCTTCAGCATTATCAAGCTGTTGAATGTGACAATTATGTAAAGAATGAATAATGCGATGATTCCAACTATCGTCCATAGTATGACACTTACCATAAAAACCACCATCAACAATAGGTTTTATTATATTGTGAACCGCAAAAATCTTTTAGCATATAGCAGAATAAAGTTCTGCTAAGTTTCTCACTATGAGAAATAATTGTTGTGGTTTGCTATATTTATAAATCTTTGTAATTACTTTCAATTCTAAACATTAAATTTTTAAATTAGGAAAATATACATATAGCACTATGACAATTAAAAATCAGCTGAAAACAGCAATTCTATTGGCATTGCTTACAGCCCTATTTTTGTGGATAGGCAGCTTTTTCGGCAGAAATGGGATTATTTTTGCATTCATATTTGTAGGCTTGATGAACTTTGGCTCTTACTGGTTTTCCCATAAGATTGTGCTGTGGATGTATAGGGCTAAAGAGGCAAAGCAAAATGAGTATCCTAAGCTTTACAAGGTTGTGAAAGAAGTTGCAAAGCTCAGCAATTTACCAATGCCAAAGGTTTATATTATTCCGAGCGAGCAAAGCAATGCGTTCGCCACAGGCAGAAATCCAAATCACGCAGTGGTTGCAGCAACAGAAGGAATTTTAAATGTTTTAAATGAGGAGGAGTTAAAAGCTGTTATTGCTCATGAATTTGGCCATATCAGGAATAGGGATATTTTAATTTCCACAATAGTTGGAACAATAGCAGGAGTGATTTCTTACATTGGAGCAATGGCAAGATGGTCAGCTATTTTTGGCAGCAGGGATGACGATAGGGGAGGCAACATAGTTAGTTTGCTGATTCTGGGCGTAATAACTCCATTAGTCGCAACTTTAATTCAATTGGCAATATCAAGAAGCAGGGAATATTTAGCTGACGAAAGCGGTGCTAAAACAGTAAAAAATGGAAGTCATTTGGCAGCTGCTTTGGAAAAAATAGAAAAGAATATTGACATAAATCCAATGAGGTTTGGCACAACTGCCACTGCGCATTTGTTCATCTCAAATCCATTTAGGAATGCTACCTTTCTAAGTTTGTTTATGACACATCCACCAACTAAAGAGCGCACAAAAAGATTGAGAGAAATGAAATTTTAATTATTTTTTCTTGTTTTTATGTATTTCCTCTAACTCGTCTAAAATCTCCTGAGTGCTTTTTTTCCTTCCCCTATCTTTTTTATCAGCTTCTTCGCCTTCATCAGTCTCTTCTTTGGATTTTTTTGTATTTTCTTTAACTTCTTTTTCTGATTTTTTCTTTGTTTCTGTTCCAGCTGCTTTGCTTTCTTTTCTTGATTTCCAGATATAAACTTTTCCTGCAATTCCTATGCCCAGGAATGCAATGCCAGATGCTATGATTAAGACTGTGTATGTTCTCAGCAGCATAAGCAAGACAACGCTTATTATTCCCTTTATGTCCAATGAAAAGCTGCCTTGCAGTATAGAAGACAGTATTGGAGTTGTATCAATTCCCACAAGCTTGTCGTAGGCTATTATGGCAGCATAAGGAAGCAAAATCAAAATGCCCATGCTGAATGAAATTTCAGTTAAAGCAGTTATAAACAATTTCACATCCATTGTTAACAAGTACAATAAAACGAATAAAATAACAAGCGTTATCAAATAAATAATTTTGTTTCTGTTAAGAGTTTCTATGATTGAATTGTATTTTTCCAGAGCACTGGCTTTTGGCAGCTCAAGCTTGTCAGGAACAGCGCTTCCAATAACGTTAAAGAAAAACTCCCTGTCATTTATTTTTCCGCTGCTGTAATCTTTGCACAAAGCGCCTATTTTCCCGAAATCCAGCGAAATAGGGCCTTTGGATATTTCTTGCTGCAAAGCATCGCCCGCTTCCTCTAGTCCAGAACAGGTTATTGTTAACTTGCCTACAACCCCTTTCTGCGCTTCAGGCGAGGCATACTGGAAAATATCCTTAAAAAGCCCTTTGACAAAGCTAGGCAAATCCAAGGCAACTGCAGAGAATATAAGCGTGACAAGCAGCAGAACAATCAAGTTTTTTACAATCCAGATGAAAAATTTCCTGAACATTATTACTTTTAATTTGTAAAAAGAATATAAAGGTTTCTGAAAATCAGTTTTCCTTATACTCCCCCTCAACAACATCCTTTATCTGCTTTGCTTTCTGCGGACCAATTTTCTCAACTTCCTGCAGTTCTTTTTCATCTGCATTTACAATATTCTTTACAGTTTTAAAATGCCTTAGCAAAGGCTTTGATAATGTCAAATTAATTCCCGGGAAAGAGCTTACAACATATTCCTGCTGCTCTTTTAGAGTAGCTGGCTTTCTGTCGGCGTGCGGATTAAAATCCTTTCCGGTCTCTTCCTGCTCCCTTCGGGCAATTATCTGCAGCAAAGCAGCCGTTTCCTTGAAATTTCTTGTCTGAATTATTGGTACGCCATAGCTCACAGCGATTGTTGCAAGCATGCCCAAAATAGAATTGTGGTGGACATTCCTGACAGAATAAATATCCTGGGTGCCTTCAATCACAATAATAGGCCTTTCAAAATTATTTTTTAAATTCCTGATTTGCTGCAGCAATCTTCCGTCAATTATTGAGTCAACAAAATCCTCAACTGTCTTTACCTCGATGCCGCATCTCGAAGAAACGACATAATCAGCATATTCAAGCATTCCAAGATTCACAAATGCATTGTTTTCAGCCAGCTCTTTTATAACACCGCTTCCCTTTTCCCTATAATCGGCAAATATTTTTATTTGATCAGCAAATTTTGTTATTTGGGTTTTTTTCTCGTATAATGAAAGATTAAGCTTTTTTCTTAAATTTGCAAGATTCCTGTACATCTTTTTTTCCTTGTGATGGGCAACCCACCTGTAAGCTTCGTCTCTTGTGCTTTTAGCCATCAATATTATTACCCTTCCTTTGTCCTGCCTTCCGGTTCTGCCTCTTCTTTGTATGCTTCTTATTGCGCTTGGAATCGGCTCGTAAAAAATTACTAAGTCAACTTTTGGTATGTCCAGTCCTTCTTCTCCAATAGAGGTTGCAACAAGCACATTAAGCAAACCATTTCTGAAGTCGTCAATCATCTGCTTTTGCTCTTTCTGGCTCAATCCTGTTTCGCCTTTTTTTTGCTGCCCGACAAAAATCTTAGCTTTTATGTTTGGGATTGTGTTCAATTTTTCAATAATGTCAAGCGCATTATTCCTGTACTGGTTAAAAATCATCATTTTTACGTTATTATTCCCATTAATCTCCCTCTCAACAATATTTTGCAATTCTATTAATTTCGGGTGCTCGACCTTTTCCTCGTATAAAATACTAGCCTTAATCATCGCAGACTTAAAATTTGAGTCGCTCATAATAGACTTGATGGCCTTTGTTTTCAATGTTCTAGATTCACCAATTAACTTTTCAAAATACTTGTTCAAAGCAACAATCCCTTGCGTTTCAAGCAGCTCAAGCGCATGATAAATCTTCATTATTTCCGCAAGCAAAGAAATGGCATTCCACACTACAAAGTCTTTTTCGCCGGAAGCAATCCTGCTTCTAATCTCTCCCTGAAGCTGAAGCAAGTCTGATTTTGCTACAAATTTTAAATCAACCCTTCTTAAGATTCCCCATTTTTTTAATTTCTCAAACCTTTCCTTTAAAAACAAAAGCAGAAATTTCTGTATGTCTGTAAAGGTTCTCGGCAAAGCAACCTTGACCCAGTCGATTTGCATCTCCTGTATGTAAGGCTTGACATCAGGATCTTCGTCAGTTCTTACTTCTATGTCTTCAATGAAAAGGTTTCTGCAAACTTCCTGAATCTTGTCCATATCGCTTCCAGGGCTTGCAGTCAAAGCAATAATTCTTGGAAACCTTGACAGCTTCATGAACTGCTTTGCAACAAAAACATAAGCGTAATCGCCGACAGCACGGTGGGCTTCGTCAACACCAAGCAAACAGATCTCTTCCAGATTAATTCTTCCGCTTATTATGTCATTTTCAAGCCCTTGTGGGGTTGAGAATATTATTTTTGAGCTTTTCCAAAGCTCAGCCCTTTTTTCAGGGTTTACCATTCCGGTAAAAATGTTCATTTGATTTTCATCAATCTCAAAATGCTCCTTGAACACTTCAAGATATTGCTCAATTAACGGCTTGGTAGGTCCAATAAAAAGTATTTTTGAATTTGGATATTGTTTTAATCTCTGGGCAGCCAACATTAAGAAAATGTTTGTTTTTCCCATTCCAGTCGGCAGTACAACTAATGTGTTCTTCTCAACAGCTGTAGCAAGTATAGTCTGCTGGTACAATCTTGGCTCAAAATTCTTAATCATGGGAATAGAGAGTATTTTTGGGTTTATATAGTTTATTGAATAGAATTTGTTTTATGTATAAAAACAGATTTACTTAGCCACTTCAACAATCAAATCAGCTTTCTTTACACCAGAAGAAGGCCAGTAAGAAGTTATCCTGGTTTCATCCTTCATTGTGAATTCCGCAGTTAATGGCTGCTGGCTGTTTGGCTTGTATTGGATAGTTGGAAACGGCCCCTTTACATCCAAGCCTGCAAAATATATTGAAGCGTCCCTGAATTTGAAGTTTATCCTCACTTTGTCGCCAATCCTTGCCTGAAGCTTGTTTGGGTAGAAATCATTGTCATCAGCCTCGACTGTAAATTCCTTTAAGCCAGCTTGCTGCTGGTCTCCATCTTTTGGGGCGTAATCAGATTCCACATTTATTGTTATTGCCTTTGTTACTTTTGGGCTTAAAGAGGAATGGTCGCTTTTCACAAGCTCGGCGACTATTGTATGTTTTCCAGATACCGCATTTTCAAATGCGAAAGCTGTTTGCTGCCCTATCTTTTTCTCGCTGTCCAGCCATACATGGAAATGCCCTTCACCATCCTTGACAGGCTCCCCCACAGGAACAAGCTTGAAATTTGAAACATTTAAGCTTACTGCAATTGTGCTGTTCCTAATTACTTCTCCATTTTTAGGCGTTATTATCCAAATTGCCGGCTCTTTTGGGGTTTCATTAAATTCTCCATTAACCTCAACTTTTGTTGTTTTTATATTGACCTTTTCAGTATAGGCACTCTTTATATCAACTGTTTCTTTAGCGCAAGATGTAATTAATAAAATTAAAAAAATTAGATATATAAATCTCATTTTCAGAATCTTGTGTCTTTTAAGATTTTATTGTCATAAAGCGCATAGCTCAATACGGCTCCAATAACAAACAAAATAATCACTAATTTTCTGCTCCCATAGTACACTCCAATTAAGTAACCTATTACAAATCCTAAAACAATCACAAGGTAAGGAAGCTTTATCTTGTTTTTTCTTTCATACATCAGCCTTCCTGCAAACATGCCTGATATAAATGAAATAATGTAGCTTATTGCTGCGCTTGGCGCCAATAATGCTATAAAAACGCCAATTAACATAATTACAAAAAACCAAAACTCCATCCAATTCTTGTAATATTGAAACATATCAGTTCACTTGGGACCTGTCCAGGCCTTTCTTTCAAAGCTTATGTAATATACAAGCCATAAAACAACCCCTACTAAAAGCGAAAGCACTAAAGCCAGGAATATTGAAACATTCACAATCATCATAATTGCTGCAACAATCATTGCCGGCAGTGCAAATGCATAAAGCATCCTACTTCCAAAAAATACCTTGCTTCCGTCCAAAGGCGGGATTGGAAGCATGCTTGTAACCCCATATACGACATTAAACACAATAGCTTTTTGTATCAGCGGATTTGGAAAGAAAACATATAATATTTTAAAGAATATAATCAGCATTAAAGTGAAAAGAGGTCCTGCCAAAGCCACCATAGCCTGGCCGAAATAATTTATGCCGTATCTAAACCATCCCAAGCGGTGTCCTGCAAGATGGTGCAGCATAAAGCCTGATGGAACAATAAGCCACAGGCTGCCATTGCTAATGAATGCGATTACCAAAGCAAATATCAATCCAAACGACCACATCTTGAATTCTATTCTGTACCCGATAGACAATCCCCATATGCGCTGGCCTGCATCATGGATAAGGATTGACAATGCAACAATCAAAACAGAGTTGAATAAGTTGAATAATCCTGCTCTTAAATCAAAGCTTGTTGAGCCCCATTCCTTGAAGGATATTATGAATGCAACAACAAGGATTGCTATCACTAAGCCTCTTAGCTCGTGCTGGGTAAACTTGTAATACCTCTTTATCTTGTCAATTAAGTCAACTATCTCTGCCATAACCAGCCAATTAGAAATAGAATATTTAAGATTATTGGTTTTATAGTAAGTGACACAAATGTCCAATGATTAATTTCATTTTTTATTATCCTATGGAAAGTTTATAATTTATTTTTGTCTGTTCAAGTTCTTTTATTAAGTCAATAACATCATCAATATGCCCTGCCCCTAAAATAACAAGAATTTTCTTGTCTGGAGCGGATTCCATTAGATTTTTTATATTATTTGCCATCACTTGATTTCTTTCTTCAATCAGGACTTTGTATACATTTGGGTAGCTTTCTTTTAATTTATTCGTTAATTTTTTTATTATCCTCTTGTCAGGCACTGTTGTTAAATCGAATTCCAGCCCTTTTTTTCTTATAAACAAGGCTTTAATTATATCTCCTATGAAATTTAATTTTTCCTTCCATGTTATTGCCCTTGAAAGCCTTTTTAATGTGGTTTCTATATCCTGGTCTATCAAAGCCAGTTTGATTTTTTCTTTTGCAGCAATCCTGACTGCCTGCTTCATTTCAGCCCCAGGAGCGACTCCAACCAATTTTCCAAGCTTTCTTTCTGCCCATGCTCCAAACAAAGAAAAAATAAAGCCTTTCAATCCGATATGCTTTATTGCCCGTAATTGAATTCTTCCTGAGCCTTTTCTCATAAGCGCAGGCAATCTTCTTCTATCAAGCTCTAAGGCTATTATATCTGGCTTCTCTTCCTTTATGTAGTTTTTTACCTCATTCAAGCTTTGCCTTGCTATATGGGATGTTCCCAAAAATACTGAATTTTTGTACTTCATAAGTTATAAGAAAATAATATTTTTTTAAAAATGCTTCCAAAAGCTTTAAATACTAGCCAGTAGATAAAATAATTGGTTTTAAATATTGAAAAGGTGATTTAAAATGCTGA
>CAYIKX010000039.1:0-8979 GCA_964364025.1 uncultured Methanosarcinales archaeon | reverse complement strand
CACAGTTTTACATGATACATGGTTGTACATAGCTTAAGACGCAATCAACCCGTTCCAGACAGATTTTTTAATCTTATGCCCCCTCTTAATCAGCAAATCAGCTTCCCTGTCGTTTTTCTCTAATACCTGCGCTTCAAATTCAAAATCCGGCATAATCTCATCCAATTCTAAAAATGGGCTTAGTTGCTTCATTTTGTACACCTTTCCCTTTTTAAATCTTTCGTTTTTTACTACTTATAAGTAAATATAATTAGCAATAACTAGGCTTTGGCCAGCGCTAAATCTATTTTCTTCCTTAATTGTGCTTCGGGGTATGCCCCGATAATCCTGTCTAATTCCTCTCCTTTATTGAAAATGATCATGCATGGTATGCCCCTGATGTCGTATCTGGCTGCAATTTCCTGGTTATCATCCACGTTTAACTTTGCAAATTTCAATAGGTTTGTATATTCGCTTGATAATTTGTCCAGTGCAGGTCCGACAATCCTGCAAGGCCCGCACCATGGAGCCCAGAAATCCACCAAAACGGGCAATTTGCTTTTTAGAACTTCCCTTTCAAAAGTGTCTTTTGTAATGTCAAGCATTTTACAGTAGAGGTGAAAGCTTATTATTTAAAGTTTTTTGTTTAGCTGCATTTATTTACCTAAAAATTAAGAATCTCCTCTTGTCAGAGTCCATGTCTGTAAATAAATCGCATTCCTGCCTCAGTAAGGACGAGCTTGATTTTCCAAATGCTACGACTTCTATTCTGCAGCCCAGCGCATGCCTTAAATGATGCACTAATGGCACATAATCTCCATCGCCGCTGACAATCACTATTGCGTCAAGCTTTGGCGCAAGCTCGATAGTGTCCATCGCCAATCCAATGTCCCAGTCGCCTTTTTTAGCCCCTCCGGCAAATATCTGCAGGTCTTTTGCCTTTACCTCGAACCCTATCTTTTCCAGCGCATCAAAAAAATTCTGCTCTTCTTTTACATCGGCTTTTATGACATAGGCAATAGCCCTGATCAAGCTCCTGTTGCCAACAGCAGCTTTTAGTATCTGCGCAAAATTAACCTTGGCATTATACAAATTTTTGGCAGAATAATACATGTTCTGGACATCAACAAAAATGCCAACCCTTTGGTCCTTGAAATTAATGCTCATTTTTATCTCACTGTCGGAACTTTCTCCTCATAACCGCAATTTGCGCAGCATATTGAACCGTTTTTATACGACAGGCTTAATTGCCTGCATCTTGGACATTCCTCGACAACAGAAAACTTTCTCAGTTTCTTTTCAAACTTCGGCTCGTCGTGATTCATAACTTTTATTTTTGTTTAATTGCTTGTATATAAATGTTTGTGAAACAAATGAAAATTGAATAGAAGAAAAACAATTCATCAAAAAATTAACTTTATCTTATAACCTCGTACTCCTTGACAATTATCCATGCAAACAGCAATAATATTACCGCCCCGGCAACAATCCACGACAGCCCAATTTGTATTGTAGTCGTGTACATCTGGTACAGGCCATAAGCCATAATGCCAAATCCCAGCCACAGGAACTTGTCCAAAACAAGCTTCATTATTTCAAATTCCTGCTGTTCTGACAGCCTTCTTTTCATTGTTATCCCCTTACCACAATAAAAAAGTCTTTTTGAGCGTAAACATTGTCTAAAGCTGGCACATCATCATCCACAACTTCGAATGTTAGGAAATACGAGCCAGCACCAACTTCTGTCGGAATGTTCAGCCTTATATTTCTTATCTCAGAGTCAGCAGCTGCTAACCTGTAATCCTGTCGTGCATAATCCTCTAATTGAAACCAGCGCTTGGGAGTTTCTATGTCAAATAAGTTCCCATTGGGATCAGATACAGGCTTAAACCTCATTTTGTAGCGCAATACAGAATCTTTTTTGTTTCTTATGCCAACAGTCAAAATCTGACTACCTCCTTTGTCTATTACTATCTCTGTTCTGGGAAAAGAGACCTTTTTATCGCCTGATATCAGGTCGTCAAGAATTTTTTGCTTTACCTGCTCTGAAACCTCTTCCTGTATATTGCTTAAGCCGGTAAATTGCTTCCTGATAAATCCTAATCCCAATCCAAGAAGGGTCATTGCAAGCACGACAATAACAATAGCCTGAATTGAAATTTCTAGAGAAGCTTTCTTTTTAAATAACATTCTGCACCTCTTTTTCCCAGCAATTAATAATGTGATAATCTACTCATTTATACTACATATTTAAATAACTTTCGAATTTACAAAAGTTGATAGCAACATTTAAAAATTAATGAAAAATCCTGTAAAAACATGGCAAGAATCAGGAAATTTGTCGCTTACAGAAGGCTGAAAAGGCCGTATACAAGAACGTCAAAGTTCAAGTCAGAAGCTTATATCAGGATGACTCCCAATGTCAAGGTTGTGAGGTTCAGCTCAGGCGATGCAGGCAAGTATTTTCAATGCACTCTTAATCTTTTGTCAAAATCAGACCTTCAAATAAGGGACAATGCCCTGGAAAGCGCAAGGCAGACATCAAACAAGCTGCTTGAGTCATACCTTGGCTTAAATGGATTTCATCTCAGGATTAATGTTTATCCTTACCACGTATTGAGAGAGCATTCTCTTGCATCTGGCGCTGGCGCTGACAGGTTCAGCTCGGGAATGGCGCATCCATTTGGAAAGCCGATAGGCGTTGCTGCAAGAGTAAAAAAAGGACAAACTATATTCCAGCTTAGAGTTGACAAGCAGAATCTTGGAATTGCAAAGCAGGCGCTGGAAAGGGCGTCAAAAAAGCTGCCGTGCCCCTGCACGATACAAATTATTGAAAGAAAATAATTATTTTAGAGTTATACTCACAGACAAAAATATTTATACAATAGTTGTCTGTTCGTAATATGTTGGAAATTGCAAAAATGTATAATAAATTGTTACAATTTCCGAGCATGCTCAAAAATCACAACTACTTGAAATACATTATTGCGATTTTTGACAAGTAAAGGACATATTTATGTCTAAAAACTTGTGTCCTTTACTATAATACTCAGGAATGCATGGCAAAAATACAAAATTTTAATAAATACTAAAAATAAAGTTGAAAAAAGAAGTAAATCTTATTCAAATATGGCTTATAAAAAAGGAAAAGTAAACGAGTCAAAAGGCATTAAAACTTTAGTTATGCTGATTATAATTATTATTCTTTTAGTTATTTTCATATCCAAAAAACCGGCTATTACAGGCAAAGTAGTTCAAGATACAGAAACAATTCACAGTGAAAATTTAAACCTGCAAATAAATGAAAGCGGCGCCTATGAATGGCAGGTAAAAAATCCAGGCAAAATCAAGTCGCTGAAGGTAAGCGGTTCTGTGAGCTCTAATGGAAGTGCAAGAGTTTATATCGAGAAAAATGGGACAAGACAGCTTTTATTTGACAGCGCAAAGCAGTTGTTTGATGTTAATATTCACGTTCTGCCTGAGTACAAAAAAATACTCCAGGGAGATAAAATACTGATAGAGAACAATTTGTTTAACTTGAGAGGCTTTGGCGCTGGAAATGTTGATGTTAAGTACTCTATTCAAGATAACAAAGGAAATTTAATTGCAACTGAGGAAGAAATAGTATTTGTTGAAACAAGGGCTAAATTTGTAAGAGAGCTGGTAATGCCTCTTGAGGTGAGGCCAGGCACTTATATTGCTTTTGTTGAGGCTTCATCTAATGGCACTATTGTAGGCTCTGGTTCAGATACTTTTGAGGTTACCTCTAAGTTTGAGTCCAAGCCACAGCTGCAATATTACTTGATTGGGATTGCTGCTGCGGTTGCAATGCTCATTATAGCTGTTATAATGATTAATAGCTATGCACAATTGAAGAAAAAGAAGCAAATTGCCGAGCTTAAGGAAAAATTGCCTCTTGAAAAAATAGAGAAATTAGAAAAAGAGCTGAAAGCCTTGGGAGATGCGCGCAAAGCAGGATTTATATCTGAAGAGTCATTTAAAAAGGAGAAGAAAAGACTTGAGGAGAAAATAGGCATGTCAAAAAAATAAGGCAATGGCATTTAACTTTGCGATTTTGTGTTATTACTTGTGAATTATAGAAAAATGTTATATATGTGTTGTGTTAATTACCTCATTATGACTCCTCCGCTTGAATTTGCGTCAGCGATTGAATTTGCACTTGACTGGATTGTGGTGATTTTGTCGCTAGTGGTTTTTTTTGTATTTTATGTAAATTTAAATAAATTTGTAGGTGGAGAGGCAAAAAGAATATTTATTTTTTTAACCATTTTTTTGGGAATTTTTTTCCTAAGTCTTCTAGTTGTAGATGGTTTAGATATAACACACTTTTTGACATTACACAAAGGACCAATTACAGAAGAACTAAAAGATTCTGCAAGGGTAATATCACATATTTTCCAAATAATTGGATTGGGTGTATTATTTTATGCTTCTGTGATATTTATGAATTTTGCAAAAAGGCTTGAGAAGGAAAGACTTTAACATAATAAGTTGTTAGATAAATTAAATAAGCGGTGCGTAATTTCTAAGGGTGTGAAACTGCGCTTTAAGGCAAAATCTTAAATTTCTGCTATTGTAATTTTCAATGGAATGCAGTTCTTTTTTCAAACATTTAATGAGGTTGACATAAGTTATATTCAATTGAATTTTTTGAGCGTCTAAATATTTAAATATAGTAACCAATTGAACGAACATATGTCTAGGATATTTAAAACAAAAGATAAATCTGGAAGAAATATTTATCTTACGGATGAGAGATGGAAGCATATTCTAAAGCATCCTGAAATGGCTAATCAACTGGAACAGATTAAAGATACTTTGCTGCATCCTGACACCATCACAACAGTAGAGCACGACCCCGATGTGAGGTTTTATTACCTATATTATAAAAACAGAAAGGAGTACCTATTCGTTTCCGTTAAGTATTTAAATGGGGAAGGTTATATTATCACAAGCTTTTATACTGATAAGATAAAATGAGCAACGAACTAAACCTTTATTATGATGAAGAAGGAGATTTCTTGGAGCTGAATATAGGGGGCTATACAGAGGGACATTTTAAGAATTTAGGTGACGGTATCTTTGAAAGGGTAGATAAAAAAACGAATAAGGTTACTGGACTAGCGATACATGGTTTCAGAAAAAGAACTCAGGGACTAAAAGATGTGAAAGTATCTTTGCCAGTTAAGATTCAGCTATATTCTTAAAGAGCGCCCAAAATTCAACTTTGCTACCTCAATTTTCCAGAACTATGTAGAACATAACATGCGATCACATAATTTCATTGACATAGTGTTCTTTTGAAGGCAAAGAGAGAAGAGCTATATTGCCAACCACAAAAATCTTTTAGCAAGTAGTTGTGGTTGGCAAGATAGCAAACCACAGCTATTATACCTAATTATTTCTGTGGTTTGCTATATAATAAATAAGATTATCCGAATGATTATCACAATGATCATTGAGATAAGCATTAACTATGGGCATTAATAATAAGCATTCAACAACATTCAAATGTGCTTTTTCTTTATTTTGCTAAATTCATTTATGAAGCTATCAATTAATTCAAATGGAATGTGGATGCCTTTGCAGACTGTTTGGTTGCCTCGACTGTTTTCCCTTTTTTCATGTATGCAAACAAACTTTCCTTCATTATTTTCAACAGTACCAATAGAGTAGTTAGCTTTACCATGATTATGCTCATTCAAATGAGTATGTTTTCCATCTGGGTAGTAAACATCTAGGTTGCCTCTGCTTATTTTACGAGCCTGTGCTGTATGGCTTAATACTTCAAGATGGTGCCAAATTGTAGAATAAATTAAGCCAGTTGCTTCTCTTATTTGAGAGATTGTAATACCATCGGGATTAAGCTCAACTATTGTCTTTAGAAAATTGCTTACATATTCCTCTTTCTCTTTGGCAGGCAATGTTTTGAAAGCCTGTTTTTGCAATAACTCCTTAGGTAAATTTATGCTTGCCATTATCTGAATGATATTCTGATTGATTAATTGAATGAACATTTGAATGATTAGTATATAAATTTTTTGAAAATTACTCATAGAGTAGTGTCAACTTATCTTATATACACCAATACGGCACCCTTGTGCTTCTACGCATTCTTGGGTACCCGCCTAAGACTGTGCACCTGAATGTAAGACGTAAATGAGTGAGTGGAGGACTATCTGTATTGCTGCTTATAGTGCAAGTAGCCATTCCCTCCCGATTGAAATAGATAATGATTAAGTTGAGGACATCAAAATTCAAAAACAGAAAAATAAATATAGTAGTTATAAAATTTATAGTTATTATGGCAGTAACAACAATACCTATAAGCAAGGAATTTCATGACTGGCTTAAGGGCAAGGGTAAGAAAGGGGAAAGCTATGAGGATGTTATAAAAAGGCTGCTTAAATCCGAACTTCAGCAGGAATTAGAAAGTTCAGAAGGTTCGCATGAGTCTTCTTCTGATGAAGCAGAGCCTTTCTAAGCTATTTTTGGTTATAGGTAGGTAGAATGGATGATAATATTTGTTCTTTATATAATACTTACATAGATTATTATAATACTTATATAATATTTAAATTATTTGAATGAACATTTGAATGCTTATTTGAATGAATAGATTTAGATTGATATAAGGCAAAAATCTACATTAATCACATCAATTCTAAATTAATAACATAAATTCTATATTAATAACATCAATTCATCTGATTAATAATATCTATGTTCATGATAATTGTTTTTGGTTATATAATGAGAATTATGGTCATAAATAATATTTATAGACTTTCTACATTTAGTTATCATCAGACATATAGAAATAATTATAGATATAGGCAATATAGCTTAAGTTTATGTTTTAGTTATCATCAGAGATATGGAAATAATTATAGATATACAGACTATAAATCAAATTTATGTTATAGTAAATATTACTAAAATTATAGGTATAGAAAATATATATAATAATAGTTATAATAAAATATATGGATAAAATTAAGGTTATGAATTGTATTTGTAAAGATTAATTATGTTAAGTTTATGTAGATTATTGTAGATTATAACAACAATAACGATTATTATAACGATAATAACAATTGCAATTTCAGTAATAATTTTACAAATTTTTAAGTTGTTTATTGTAATTTTTAAGTTTTTTCTAAGATATTTTATGCAGATAGAACAAATATATTTGCTGTAATTAATACTTATATAGAATATTTTAATACTTATATAATATTTAAACTATTTGAATGAACATTTGAATGCTTATTTGAATGACTTGGGAAACGTTATTTGCCTATGGTTTTGGCCTAAATACCACTGGAAAGGCAACCTAATCAATAAGCAGATATTTACTTTATTAGTATTAGCTATGGAGCATTCTGGCAGCAAAAGGTACCTAACAAGCAATTCTTTTGTCAAGCTGCATCTATTCCCCAAATTACTCATATATAGCCGAACAACAAAGTAATTAGGTATCATAAGTTGTTTGTTGTCGGCTATCTTGCCAACCACAACAATACCTAATAATTTTTGTGGTTGGCAATAACTCCTTTATCCTAAATCGCTTTAATATGCTCCATAGGTCTGCTTATATTGCCAACCACAACAATTTGCTAAAAGATTTTTGTGGTTGGCAAGATAGCAAACCACAGCTATTATACCTAATTATTTCTGTGGTTTGCTATAACCATCGCTCTTATGTTAATCCCCATAATCTGAATTTGATTGTTGATATTAAGTTGGTATTCCTAAAAACTGTGTTATCCCGAAACTATTTCCCTACGATAAGTTTCCTTATCGTATGAAACTTACAAAAGGGAAATTAATTGAAACATTGAGGAGAAAAAATCAAGGATGGACAACATACCAAGCAAGGAAGGTAGCTGACATCTCCATAAGGAGGGTCAATCAAGTATGGAAGCAATATACACTAACAGGAGAGGTTCCTGAGATAGGCAAGAACAATGGAAGACCAAGCAAACCAATAGAAGAATGGGAAGTACAAATGGTTAAACAGTCATATGAAAAGTACAGAGTATCAGCTTCTACTCTGGAGAAGCTTATAGACAGAGACCATGGCAAACATATAAGCCACAGAAGGATACACAAGATTTTGCTGGACTTAGGGTATGCTAAGAAGAAAGACAAAAAAGACATAAGGAAGAAAGAATGGATAAGATATGAAAGAAGGCACAGCTTGACTGCTGTGCATATTGACTGGTACTATGACTGTAAGCAATGGGCATTTGGTGTAGAAGATGACGCAAGCAGAAAGATATTATCGCTTATAGAATGCAGTAGTCCAACAACAGAGAAGTCTATAGAGGGCATGGAAGAAGCTCTTAAGCATGGCCCTATAAAGCAGTGCATAAGTGATCATGGCTCGCAGTTCATAAGCAATATAGGAGGTGATTCAAAGTTTGTAGAATACCTTGAAGCTAAAGGCATTAAGCAGATTCTGTGCAGAATAAAGCATCCTCAAAGCAATGGCAAGATAGAGAAATGGTTTGATATTTACCGTCTGCATAGAAATGCTTTCAAGACTAAAGAAGAATTCTTGTATTGGTATAATGAGGTAAGACCTCATAGAAGTCTTAATTTTGTAGAGCTAGAGACACCACAACAAGCTTTTGTTAGGAAGATGAAAGCAGAGGTTTAATATAATGAAACGAATTATTTTGTCGAAAGGAAATTATTATGGGATAACACATATTCCTAAAAAACCGAAAACTTTAAATACTAATTACTTACAAGATATATTGAAATGGCTACCAGTAGAGATATTTCCAGATATATTTACCTACATGATATTAAAATTAAGCTAAATTCGGCACTAAACTTGAGTTTGCAGTCAGTAAAGTGTGATTGTGTAAGATAAACTCAATCGCATCTGCTAGTTCTTTGCTGTGAGCTCAGGGGAGTTTAGTGGCTTATGAAGAAAAATAAAAGAGGTTATAGTAGAATGAATTTTTG
>CAYIKX010000038.1:0-9172 GCA_964364025.1 uncultured Methanosarcinales archaeon | reverse complement strand
AAAAACTCTTCGCTCACTTCGTTCGCTCGGTTCGCCCACTTTGTAGGCTCACTCGTATAACACATCTTAAACGGTTCGCTCCGCTTCGCCACTTCGTAGCTTCGCTCCGCTCAACCTAACTTTTTCTCAGCTCTGAAATTTTTTCCAGCTCTATCGGATTTTTCATGGGTTGCCGAAAAATCCTCACGAGGGAAAAAATTTCGAGGAGAAAAAGCTCGTTTAAGATTGTACGTTTGACAAACTTTATATCTCCACCACAACCTTCCTCTCTTTCTCATTAACTTCCTTAATTATTTTGTGCTCTTTCAATTTTTCCTTTATCTCTTTCCAGGAATATTTCTTGCTGGCTTTATTCAATTCTTCCAAAATTTCCTTTATCAGCTGGTAGTTATGGTAAATTGCTTCTCCTTTTTCTCTTGATTCTTTTTCCTCTTTTTTAAGCTCTTCAATTGCCTGCTGTTGCTGCTCTATAATTCTTTGCAGCGATTTTAATTTTTTATCATATTCTGTCTCTTTTATCTCCTTGAATTGGGAATAAAAATATTGTATTGCTTCATTGAAAGTGTCAAAATTTCTCTTTTCATGTCTTTTATCAGAATAGAATTGGAAATCAAAAGGAATGAAATCTATTACATTTTCATTCTCAAAAACCAGTTTTGCATCAATCTTGTGATTTATTATTTTATTTATAGAATTTAATATCAATTGTATTTGTTTCTCATCAATATTTTTAGGGCTTATATTTTTATCAATACCGGATAACAGGCAAGCTTCTTCGCTATACAAGCCTCCCAAGCCCAATTCTGTTGCTAAAGAAATAACAATCGTTTCTTTTTTTGAATTCTTAAATAAGTTGATTAAGTCATTTTCCTTCAAATCAAACAAATTATAATTCATCATAGGATATACATACTTCAATTTAGGCTTCACGGACCTTTCCCTGAAATCGTGATGCTCTAAAGCATTCATAATAACATCATGCTCGTTGCACAGAATGGCAATTACCTTGCCAAAAAGCTCCATATACAGGTATTTTTTATCATCTTTAGCTTTGAATGTAAACTTCAATATCCTTTCCGGCTTTAACTGCCCTATATCAGCCAGGGAATAGCCATCTAGATGCTTTCTCAAGAACATTCCAAAGCCTAAAGTTTCTTCAAAATTTTCTTTTTCTTCGATAAGAAATAAAGATTGTCCAATATTTATTTTTAATATTTTTTTGCCTGCACTTGTTTTATACAAGCTTAATATAATGACATCTTTTTCAGGCTGGTAAATCTTATCTATTCTGGAATCTTTTAATTGCTCCAGTTCCTTCACTAGAAAATGTAAGTCTAAGCTGGACAATTGTTTTTTCATCCTTTCTCCACAATTATCAAATCGCCATTCTTTACTGTTTTAAAAACAGTTGCATCGCCTATAATCCTGCCAAATACGTTTACTTTTGAAGCTGCTTTTATCTCCTCATCTGTTGATTCTGGAGTCTTGCCAAAAAATATGCAGAAACAGCTTCCTTCTGACCAGTATGCAACATCCCCTTTCTCAACAATATCCGTCGCATCTTTCTCAGCATCAACCCTTACAGGAATGACAAAATAAATCTCGTCTCCCCACCTGTTTGCTGCTCCGTCCAATGGCAGCAACTTGTAGATTTCCTTGGCAGTGGGCGTATTCTCAAGCTCTGCCTCCATTTCAACTTCATTGCAGAAAATTTTAATTTTCATTTTTAATATATTGAATGTATAGGCGAGGTAAATTTTAATGGCAGGCCAAAATTTGCCGAGCAGTAAATATTGTTGCGAAGCAACGGATTGAATTATTTATTTAATCCATATAAAATCTTCAAACTCTTATTGTTGTATGCTTCAGCCATTTCTCTATCCTTTCCAGTCCTCTTTGTATTTCGTGAATTGAAGCTGCATAGCTTAACCTGACATAATTTTCCATTCCAAATGCAACTCCTGGAACAACTGCAACTAAAGCTTCATCAAGCAGCTTGGAAGCAAATGCCATTGAATCAATTCCAGTCCCTTCAATATTTGGAAAAGCGTAGAAAGCTCCTTCCGGCTCAACGCAGGAAATGCCATCAATCTCGTTCAGCCTTTTATAAACAAACCTTCTTCTTTCATCAAATGCTTTTACCATCTCTTTTACAGAATCTTGAGGTCCACTTAAAGCTTCCAAAGCAGCCATTTGAGCTATGTTTGAAGGATTACTTGTGGAATGCCCTTGCAGATTGTCCATGCCCCTAATTACCTCTTTATTAGCCCCGCAATAACCTACTCTCCATCCAGTCATTGCATACGTTTTGGAGGCTGAATTGCATGTTATTGTAAGATTTTTTATTTCATCATTTAAAGAGGCAATACTTAAATGCCCTTTCCCATAGGTAAAATATTCATAAACCTCGTCTGAAATCACAAAGAAGTTATGCTTTACTGCCAATTCCGCTATTTTTCTTATCTCTTGCGGCTCCGCTATTGCTCCTGACGGGTTGCCTGGGCTGTTTAAAATCAATAATTTTGTCTTATCAGTTATTTTTTCCTTAACTTCCTTGGCAGTTAATTTAAAATTCTCATCCGTTTTGCAAAATACAGGCTTTGCTTCAGAAATTTTAATCATTTCCTCAAAACTTACCCAATATGGGACAGGCAGGATTGCTTCATCTCCCTTGTCCAGAACAGACATCATTGCATTATACAATACATGCTTGCCTCCGCATCCGATAATAATTTCAGAAACATCGTAATTTATTTTGTTAAAGCCTCTGAACTTGTCAGCAACTGCTTTTTTCAGCTCTGGCATTCCTCCGATTGGCGTATACCTGGTGGTATTATTGTCAATTGCTCTTTTTGCAGCCTGCTTTATGTTGTCAGGCGTGTTGAAATCAGGCTCGCCTGCTCCGAAAATCACAACATCTTTGCCTTCTCTCTTTAGCTGCTTTGCTTTTGCATCAATCGCAAGCGTAGCGCTTGGCGCAATATTCCTTACTCTATGGGATAACATCTAACCACCCAGCTTATGGGCTAAGCTTTCTATATTAAAACCTTTTGTAGTGTCCACCACAATGACTTTGTGCTTTCTATGCAATGATTCGTTATGGCAAACATCAAAAATCTCAGCCTGAAGATTTTCCTGGATTTTGCTTTTATGGAATTTTTTATTTTTTAGTCTTTTATTAAGCTCTTTTATGTTGCATTTAGCAACTATGCAGAAATTTGCATATTTTTTAGGCAGGTAATGGGATAAGTGAGAATCTATGATTATTCCATTAAATTTTTTATTTGATTTTTTAATTTCTTTAATTTCATAAATCAGTTTTTTACTTAATTTATTGATATCAATGATTTTAGTTTTTCTTTTTCTGTCATACTCCTCTGATAGCTTATGCTTAGAAATCAGTTTATTAACATCAAGATAATAATAGTGTAGTTTTTTAGCTAGTTTTTTGGATATTGTAGTTTTGCCTGTTCCCGGAGTGCCTGTCACTATTATAGTTCTCATTATTTATAACTTTTCCATGATTATATTTAAATATTATTGCCCAATACTCTGCAATATGCAGGAAGAATTTTATATACAAACAAAAAAGAAGCAGGAATTGATAGATATAACTAGCCAAGTTAATTCTATAATAAAAAAGTCAAAAGTAAAAAATGGCTTGTGCAATATCTTTACAGCTCATGCAACAGCGGCAATAATTATAAATGAGAACTACGACCCAAACATATGCCTAGATTTATTAGATGCCTTAGATAAGCTGATACCAAGCGGAATATGGAGGCATGACAGAGTGGATGGTAATGCTGACTCTCACATCAAAGCAGCTATTTTAGGTCCACAAGAAACAATACCTATAAAAAATGGTGATCTTGATTTAGGAAGATGGCAGGCACTTCAATTTTGTGAGTTGGATGGTCCAAGGCATGATAGAAAAATAATTATAACAATTATCGGCGACTAAAATGAATTACGAAGTAATTCCTTACTGGTTTTTTGGTCAAGCTTTTACTTGAAAAATTAAAAATTTTCAAGTTCCCAAAAATCCAATGGATTTTTTAGGATGTGAAAAACAAAAAGGTTGGGTGATAAAGATTAACTGCGATTTATGCGGGAAAGTAGGTGAAAGATTTAACAGGGCATTAATTGAAGGCGTAGAGCTGAATGTCTGCTCTGGCTGCAGCAAATTCGGCAAGATTTTAGGTCCTGTAAAAAGTTCGATAGTAAAAGAAGTTAAAAAAATACAAATTCAGCCAGTAGGGGAAAAGATAGAGCTTCTAGTCGAAAACTACCCGGAAATCATAAAGAAGGGAAGGGAATCTTTAGGCTTGAGCCAGAAGGACTTTTCATTAAAAATTAACGAAAAAGAATCATTAGTCCATAAAATTGAAACAGGGCATTTTACACCAGAAATTGCAATGGCAAAAAAACTGGAAAGGGTCCTAGGCGTAAAGCTTGTTGAAGAGCATGAGGAAAGGCATGATTTCTTGGAAAAAAAGAAAAGAGAAAAAGGCTTTACTTTAGGCGACTTTATAGATATTAAAAAATGATTATTTCCTGAAAATATATTGCTCGCATCCATTATTGTCTGAAAAATAGATTATTCTTAATTTTTGCTTTAAATCTAACAACAAATTATGTTTTCCTTTCTCGCATTCCAAGTCATTTGGCTTGCATCCGATATCGCATAAATCCAAAAACACAAAATCTGCTTTTTTGGCATCTTCAGCAAGCTCTTTTTCCTTTTCCTTGCTAAAGAATGGGTAATACATCAATCTTGCAATTTTCTTGTCACTTGATGCAGCTATCACAGGATTCGAGACCCATATACTGCCAGAAGCCTCAGAAAATCTGCTTTCCAATTCTGCATACGGGTTTATTTTAGAAGATTCTTTTTGATGATAAAGGTATATGTTATGCGCAGAATACGATAGTGATAAAAAAATTACAATAATAAATATTGTCTTATAAAAATCATTTTGGATTTTATTGAATAAATAAACTATTGACAAAGATATCAAAATATACATATAAGGCATCAAAATTATCAGAAATCTCATTTCTTTTTGTCTTATCAAATTGAAAAATATGAAAGCTAATAAAAATGCCGCAGCAATTATTTTTTTGTTAGAATCTTTATTTTTAAAAATCAGCAAAACACCCAAAACAGACAACAGATAAAACAGATTTTCCTTGAACAACTCAAAAAAATAAAAGTTCAATGGCTGATGGTTGAGCCAGCCGCTGTTTTTAGTTATTATAATGTGCTGCGCAAATGGAAATAAAATGTCATTGTATAAAATCTGGTTTATAACTAAATACGGCAATAAGATGATACCAAATCCAACGCCTACTTTTGATAAATTCTTGATATTTTTCTTATCCAAATAAAATAACAGAACTAAGAATGCTGATACAAAAATTAATATTTGCAGAAACCTTGCCAAAAAAGCCACGCCAAAAAACACTCCAGAAATAAGATGCTTATTTTCTATAAAAAAATAAATTGCAGCCAGTGAAAAAAATGTTGAAACTATTTCAGTCAGCATAATCCCATTAAAGAAAAAGAATGTTGGTGATAAAGCCAAAAATATTGAAGACAGAATAGCTATTTTTTTATTGAATAGCCTCTCTGCTATTATATAAGTCAGTAGTACGCACAAAGCGCCAAAAATTATTTCCAATATTCTTCCGAGTAATACTACATTCAGGCCTGTTTTCCACAGGAATCCAAGAATCAAAGGCCACACAACTGGTCTTAAATTTTCCCATAAGCCTGCATTGCCAATAGAGTAAATATACTTGCCCATCCCAATATAGACAGCAGAATCCCACCAAATAGCATCGTAAAGATTGAGCATTAATAATTTAATAAATAAAAATAACAAGATAATAACATAGATGATTTTATTTTTCTTTATGTGCTTAAAAACATAATTCATTTTTGAAAGTTAACTTCAGTGCAATCCTGGGTTTTTTCTTTATAATGATCGCATATTTCCTTTAGTATAGAATCTTTGCTGACAAATCCATTTCTAGGTTTTCCTTCTATAACAATAGTAGGGTATTTTGTTATATTGTAGGTATTTTTTAGCAATGGTATCATGGGCTCTGATTCAAATTTTGAGTCAAACGAAAATACCAAAAGTTTATCCTTGAATTTTTTCTTTAGATAAGTCAGTATAAAGGCCTGCTTGTCGCAGTCAGGGCATTCTTTTTCATCAGAGAAAAAATATAGGATAGTGGCAATGTCAGTACCGCATAGATTTCTTGTCCTTTCAGCAAGCAACCAGTATCTTATCTGCGCCAGCATATACTCATTCTTGAGGATATCAAACTCGTTTTTATTTAATGTTGCATCCCTGTCGAAGTTTTCAAGCCTTGTCCTTGTTGATTCCAAGTTATTGATATTCTGCTCAAATGTTTTCTGTACAGCCAAGCAATTTTTTTCCTGGCTTAACTGGTCTATGAAGGCATATTGCAGCTGCAAGCTGCTAAAATCAAGATTTTGCTGCCTGCCAACTGACTCGATGTAACTAACTCTTTTCCCCTCTATAGCCAGGCCTAAAAATAATCCCAGGAGAAAAATGCCAACAGTAATAGCCCCTGCAATAAGGTATTTGTCCTTGCTTAAATTCCTCATATTACCACTTTTGTTTTTTTCCGAATGCAAAGTCAAGCATTATGCCTACCCATATAAACCCTATGACTAAGAAATAGAAAAATAAATACGAGACTAAGGAGAATATGCCATGCTTGCTTAACCTTTCCTTTGTTTTTTCATGGGATTTTGCCAATATAAATATTGAAATTATCAGCATGGTAATTGCTACCAAGATTGCCGAGTAATTTAGATCTAAAATGTTAAAGTCAAATTTAAACTCCTTTACTAAAGTATAAAAATCAAAATCTATGAAGATTGCATTATATATGGCCTTGGCGTATGGCTTCAGTCCATAATACAGCAATGATGAAAATAATATAATTGCGATTAGGCCTGAAACTATAATAGTGGGCATCTGTATGAATCCAAAATCTCCGTACTTCCTACTGAACATCATGTGCTTATACCTAAAGGCATTAATAACAGAGCCCTTATACCATCTATTTCTCTGCTTGTATAGTTCTTTGAATGTCTTTGGTGCTATCGTGAAAACTTCTGCATCTAACAACTGCACTATCCTGTAGTTTTTGCTTTGAAGCCTCAATGAAACCTCTAAATCTTCTGTAAGGTTGTCTTCGTCAAATCCTCCTATTTTTTTAAGCACGTCTGCTCTATAAACACTGAAGGGGCCTGGAGCAACATGCACGCAGTCAAGCCTGCTCATGAGCCTCTTGTAAAACATATTCACTATGTACTCCAGCCACTGCATTTTCTGCCACAAATTCTTCGGCTTATCAACTTTAAGCAATGGCAATACCGCGCCAATATTTTGGCTGGTAAAATGGGGCAATATTTTTTCTAAAGCGTCTTTTGTAACAATCGAATCCGCATCCAGGCAGATAAAGAATTCTCCTTTTGATACAGCCAAGCCTTTGTTAAGTGCAGCTCCTTTTCCCTTATTTTTTTGATTTATAAGTTTTATGTAAGATGCTTTATTTTGAACTGCGAATTCATTGACTGTACGCTGTGTATTGTCTGTGCTGCCGTCATTTACAACTATAATTTCCAGCTTATCTTTTGGATAACTAAGCTTGATTAACGATAGTAGTGTGGAAATTATATTTTTCTCTTCGTTATAAGCCGGTATAACTATGCTGACTAGTGGATATCTCTTTAATCTTCTTATTTTAGTTTTGGTTTCTTTGTCTATCAGCACCAAAAACCAGAATATAGCGAAAAATAATGAAAGCAAATAAGCTGTCCATAAAACAATCTTAACATAAATTGGTATTTGCATGTATTTGAAGATAGCCTGGTGTTTATTTAAAAGTTTCCCTAATTAGTATTTACTCTATCTTCAATTCCCTTTCTTATTGTGTGGTACATCACTTCGAGTTGGGAGTTAGAATAACTATAAGAATTTGTACCAGTACTTGCAACTTTATCTTGGTCGAATCTTACATTTAAAATAATTTTATTATCTTGAAGGATTACAATTACTATTTCTCCTTTGTTTAAAGCTTGCACTTCCATAATTATATTGTCGCCTAGTGCATTTCTAATATTGTCTGGAAGAATTAAAGATGCACCTTTATTTATTTCTAATATATTTGCGTCTTGATTTCCATATCTTTGGTCCTCATAAGCTCTATATTGTAAACCTGCCAGATTTGACTTATGCTGCACAATTCTATCAAGCATTGTATGAAATCCATAACTCAAGTGTGCACCTTGAGCCCAGTCATAAGGGTGCATATCATCTAAAGTAAAGCTAATCTGCGTTGTTTGTGTCTCTTTTGGTACAAGATGATAATTAGTAAAAATATAAACTGCCAGAGAAGACATAAAAATAAATAAAATTGTTAAGGTAATTGGGCTTCTGTTTCTTTTACAAAAATCCAAAATACCCTCTCCATATCTTCTGATTTCATAGTTGTCGCTTAAATGAATTATTGCATTTAACTCTAACTCTATCTCAGAAATTAAAGTTTGGAAATCTTTTTCACCAAATTTTTCCTTAGATAGAATCTCTTCTAATTTTTCAGCAAAAGCTATAAGATTGTCAAACCTGTTCATGCAATTACGTTTAACTCTTCTGAATCCTACGTTTCTTTTCCACCAGCCTTCAATATCTCTCTGCTGCTTCCTAAGTCCTTTTTTTAATTGGCTTTTTGCATACTTTTCTTGTATTATGAATTTTGAAATTATATTTTGTTGTTCTTTGAGAAATTTATGTTCACGTTCTTCTCTTAGTGTCTTATCTTCTATTTGAAGTATTGCTTTGTATTTGTTTATTCTCCTAACCATATCTTTATATAAAATCCTAAAGAATCTCTGGTGATAATAGTCGTCCTTGTCCATAAAGATACCTTTAAATTAAAATACTTAAAAACTTTTCCAAATAACATACTAAAACAACAAATTTTATAAAATTAATAATAATGCCAAATACTATGGGAGAATCAGACAACAAGATACTAACAGGCAGCAAAATCTTAAATGAAATGCTTGATGGCGGATATGAAAAAGACGTAATTACTACAATTTACGGTCCTGCTGGGGCTGGCA
>CAYIKX010000037.1:8206-9237 GCA_964364025.1 uncultured Methanosarcinales archaeon | reverse complement strand
TCCTTCAATACCACTGCTGCGTTATCTTCAAATTTAATTCTCATGCCATCCGCTCTTCGGTATTCTTTTTTCTGCCTTACAATGACTGCATAAACAACCTGCTTCCTCATATCCGGCTTTCCGCGAACTACAGAAGCCTGCACTAAATCCCCGACTCCGCAGCTGCCTATCCTTCCCTTGACAGTTTTCAGCCCTACAACTGTGAAAACCTTGATTATTTTTGCACCTGAATTGTCGCAAGTTTCAATTCTGCTGTAAACCGGCAACGCTCTTGTAACCCGCGCCTTTAACGGCTGCATTTACTTTTCCTCCTCTTCCTTCAATTCTTCTTTAACTGGTTTGGTGACTTTTGACGCTTCCCTTGCCTCCATTTTTCCCTTGAATCCCTTTTCCTGACCGATATTCTTTATTATTACAAAGTTCTTTGTCTTGCTCAAAGGCCTGCATTCAATTATACTAACAACATCACCGTCCTTTGCATTAATGCACTCTGGATTGTGAACTTTTAGCTTTGTTCTTCGCTTTTCGTATCTTTCGTATTTTTTCAAAAAATATAATCTTTCAAATTCTATGACTGCTGTTTTCCTCATCTTTGTCGATATAATGGTGCCTGTAAATTGCCTTCCTCTCGCGCTTAATTCGCCATGAAAGGGGCATTTTACGTCATTGCATTTTTGATTTGGAGCTTCCAAGACAATTCCTATGTTTCTTGCTTCTGATTTTACCATCTTGAGTTTTTCAATTTGTGTTTTATAGCCGATTGTTTTGTAATCCTTATTTTTTATTTATTTTCCAGACTTACCTTACTTCAACGCTGCTTGGCGCGAAACCATACTCGATCAAAATCTTTTTTGCCTTTTGCTTGTGCTCGCCTTGCAGCTCAATCTTGCCTTTTTTTATTGTGCCGCCGCATGCAAGCTTCGACTTTAGTCTTCTGGCGAGGTCCTTAAGGTCTATTTCCTTTTCATCTATCCCTTCAACAATTGTATAATTTTTGTTGAATTTTTTCTTCTCGATGTAAACCAATATCT
>CAYIKX010000037.1:0-8196 GCA_964364025.1 uncultured Methanosarcinales archaeon | reverse complement strand
AATATCTTTTGGCTTTCTTTTGCTATGGTCTCGCAAACACACAGCTCTTTCACCAAGCCGCAAACTGGGCAGATTTCACTCATTCCTTTATTGTTCCTCCTTGTTGTTTTTGTCTCTTTATTGTAATTATCTTTGCAATAGCCCTTTTCATTTCCCTTACCTTGCCAGGGCTTTTTGGCACTGTGCCTATTGCAATTTGGGAATTTATCTTCATAAGTTCCTTTTTTAGCTCGATTACTTTGTTTTCCAAATCAAAATCATTCATTAGTCTCAGTTCTTTTGCTTTCATCTTTCTTCTTCCTACTTTTCTTTTTCTTTTCACTTCCTGTGCCAAGGTGCTCTTTTGGAAGCTCCGGCGATTCTTTACTGCTGGATTTAGATTCTTCCTCTTTTGCTTCCGTCGGTTGTGCCTGAGTTTCTTTCTGTTCAACTAATTCTATGTCGTCTGGCAATTTTATATCAGGCGGCATTATGCTTACTTTGATACCTATTACTCCTGTCTTTAGATGAGCTTGAGCATTGGCTTTTCTAACACTTAATGCTATATCACCACATTTTTTTAAATACCCATTGTAAAAACGCCATGACTTAGCTCTTGCACTAGGCACTTTGCCGCTTACTATAATCTCTATTCCAAGAGCGCCTGCATTCATAACATCAGTCATTATCTTATGCCCGATAGCCTTAAATTTCTGGGACCCAAACTTTTCCAAGGCATCCACAATTTTTTCTGCGACTATTTTTGCATCTAAACTAGGGATTTCTACCTCACTTATCTCTATCTGGGGATTTTCCAAATCAAATCTTTTTTTCAATGTCTTAGTGAGTTGTTTTATATTCTGGCCTTTTCTTCCGACAATTAATCCGGGCCTTGATGTAAAAATGATGATTTTTTCTCCTAACGGGGTTTTTACCATCTTTGTTTGGCTGTGACCTACATTTTCCAAGCTTTGTGTTATGTATTCCTCAATCTGAAATTCTTTCATTTTCTGCGCCACAAATTTTCTTTCTATCAAAATCTCACCTTTGTTGAGATTTTGGAAGTTCCAAAAACTTGAGTTTTTGCTACTATCAAAATTTTACCTCGTTGAAATTTTGGGAGTTCCAAAACCGACAAAAGCAAAGCTTTTGTGGTCCAGAAAATTCAGCCGAATGCGAGTGACTTGAACGCGAGCATGCAAGCATTCTCACATGCAGGTTGAAGCGAAACTCGCTCACAATTGTCTGAATTTTCTCGGAATTGAAAATTTTTGTTACTATCATTCTTCAATCTCTATTTTTATTCTATTTTTGCCTTGATTATTTTATCTTCGCTTTTCTTTGTCTTTTCCTCAACAAAAATTTCGATATTTGTTCTTTTCATCTTTCTTCTTGATTTCCTTCCATAATGCCATGCTTTGCCTGCTTTATGCGCACTTATGTGGGTTATAACCAAGTTTGACGTATTAATCCCCTTAAATTGGGCATTCGCCTCAACATCTTCAATAATCCTTATGAACCATTCTGACGCTTTTTCAGGATATCTCCCAGGCCCTATCTTTTTCTTATGCGAAAGGTCGTGGTTGTATCGAGTGAACGGAACTGATGTTTTTTTTAATATAACTTTTTGCAGCATTTTCTTCGCATCATTAACATTTCTGTTTTTGATGAATTTGCATATTTCAACGCTCTGCTTAAATGAGATAGGCAAAGCCATTCCAGCAGCCCTTGCCATATGCTCCTTGTTGTAATTATTGAATGTGTATCCTTTCATCTTACTTTACAGATAAGCTTGCGCTTGACCTTGTTGCCCCTATACCGGGCGAGCTGTGCGCGACTTTTTTTCTTGTTAATACGAACTCACCAAGACAATGCCCTATCATATCGGCTTCTATTGAAACTGGTATGAATTCTCTGCCTTGATGGACTTTTATAGTTGTTCCTACCATTTCTGGCAGAATCATCATGTCCCTGCAATGTGTCTCTATGTTTTTCTCTCCAGACCTTAATTTTTTAAGCAAGATTTTTTGTTGCTCTGTAAATCCCCTCTTGACTACTCTTCTCTGCCTTGCTGTCAGCAATTGTGCTAATTCACCTAAACTCAATTTTTTAAGCTCCTCTATTGACTGCCCCTTGAACGTAAATTCTTTTTTTGCCACTTTTACCTCTTGCGCCTGCCTGTTCTTTTTGGGGCTATTTTACCTACCTTTCTGCCTGGCGGTGAATTTCTTGCAGATTGTGTTGGTATTCCTTTTGCATGCGAACTTGAACCACCAAATGGATGGCTTACTGAGTTCATTGATGTTCCGCTGACCTGAGGCCAGAATTTATTTTTGGCTTTCATGGCAAACATCCTGCTACCGGCTCTTAAAAATGGTTTTTCTGTCCTGCCAGAGCCTGCTACAACCCCAATAACTGCCCTGCATTCAGGTAAAAATGTCCTTCTCTTGCTTGATGGCAGCTCGACAACAATTCCATCATCCATTTTTGTTATTATCCTTGCGAAAGCCCCGCTTACCCTCACAAACTTGCCACCGTCGCCTGGATTTGATTCAATGTTATAAATTGATGCTCCTTCTGGTATGCTTTTCAAAGGCAGGATATTTCCTGCTTTTAGTTCAACATCTTTTCCTATTTCTATTTTGTCTCCTACCTTGATCCCTTCAGGCGCTTGCAGCAATCCTGTTTCGCCATTGCTGTACTTCAACTCCATTAAAGGCCCGCTGTGGCCGCTACTATGCAAAATATCCGTGATAGTGGCATTGGTTGTCTTATCCTCTTCGTATCGTGTAAAACTTGCCTTTCCCTCGTACCGAAAGCTTGGCGCCCTGTACCTTGGGCTTCCCTTCCCCCTCTTCTGTTGAATTAAATTCTTACCCATTTTCAAAACACCCTAAATTAATCCCATTTGCGTTGCTATGTCAATAGCGGGATTTTTTGATGAAAATTTGACATACGCTTTCTTTTCTCCCTCAGGACTTACAAATGTGTTGACATTATCAACTTCAACCTTGAACATTTCCTCTATAGCTTTCTTTACCTCTTTCTTTGTTGCTTTTTTGTTTACAACAAAGATAAGCTTGTTTTCTGATTCCATTAAACGTATCGACTTTTCTGTCGACAATGGGTATTTTATTATGTTATAAGCGTCCATTTTTACTTAAACAGATTTTCCTTTTCCAAAATATTTATTGCAGCTCTTGTCCATAAGGTTAATCTTCCTGCTTTTCCTCCAGGGGCGAGCAATTCTGTATTCAAATTTTTAACTTCGACAACATCTATGCCCGGAATATTTGCAACTGCCTTGCTCAATTTGCCTTTTTTCGATACCACAATCAATGGGCCTTTCCTTTTTTTGTATTTCCTTCCCCTTGATTTTCCTTTTCCTGCCCTTACCTTTTTTTCTCCAGCTCTTGCCAATTCATGCTCCAAGCCTAATTTTTTGAATGATTCAAGAGCGGATTTTGTTTTGCCCAATGATTCAAATTCGTCCTCTAAAATGAATGGGTAATCATTTGGTATTATGTGTCCTCTTCCAGCAACTACCTCTGTTAGAATTGTGGCAGAGATTGCGCTTCTGATTGATTTTCTCCTTTCCTTCTCATTAATTTTTCCCCATAATATTTTTTCTGATTTTGGAGGATGTGCTCTTCTTCCACCTACAGTTCCTGGAGCAAATGCCCCAACCCAGTTCATTCTTGTCCCTCTTCTTGTGAGTATTTTTCTTGGTACTCTTGAGATCCCAAAACCATATGAGCCCCTGTAATCCCTTCTTCTTCTTGATAATTTTGCAGATGCCCTTTTGCCTGCTTCTGGGCTTGCGGCATAGGCTTGTCTTTTGTGGCTTTGTATAGCCAATACAGCACGTTGTATTAAATCTGGCCTGAATTCTTCTTCAAATTGAATCGGCAAATTAATCTCCCCAACCTTGTTACTTGTTGAATCTAAAATGTTGAGTTTCATTTTATCTGCCTTGTTTTGAATCAATACTTACATAAGTTATCTGCGGTGCTTCAGGAACATTTTTCTTTGGTCTTATTGCGTCAGTAAATCTAATCAATCTCTTGGGTGGACCGCCAATAGAACCTTTGATAAGGAGGTATTGATTTTTTACAAGACCATAATGCACAAAACCACCATTCACATTTATTTCGTCTGGCTTATTACCAATCTTTATAATCCATTTATTGTATTCTGTCCTTAGGTGGTTCCCCATTCTACCTGCATGTGCCGTTCTCCACATTATATGGCCTTGGGCGCGCCATGCACCCAAAGAACCCGGGTTTCTCCGGCTTTTTTCCGATTTATGATGCCTTAAAGTAATACCAAATCTCCTAACTGGGCCTTGGAATCCCTTGCCTTTTGTTATAGAGTGCGCATCTAATTGCTGGCCTTCCTTAAAAACTTCGCTTATGCTTATTTCCTTTCCCAATTTTTCCTTTGCATATGTTAGCTGCTGCTCCTTGGCTCCCCCAATACCAACTTCAAACATTTCTGGTTTCTTTTTTCCCATCCCAGTTAATTTTGGTTGGGTGTAGCATAATAGCCTTACAAAATCAAAGTTTTCTGCTTCTTTTCCTTTCTTTTTGTGCACAATAATTTTTCTTTCCAGTTCCTTTCCAATTGAATCATCAAACAACTCAGAAATAAGTTTTGAACCGTTTTTTGTGTTTTTATAGAACCTTATAGAAGTAGTTTTTAGCGGTGGGCATTCCACAACAGTGATCGGGCAGAAAATATCTGTCCCTTTTGTTAAGGATGTTTGTCTGTTGTCATTAATCAATGTATGGGTCATACCGATCTTGTAGCCGGCAAAACCCAAAATTTTTGCTTCTTTGCTTCCAGGCCAATTCCTTATTCTTGGATAGTTGAGTTTGGATCTAACTCTAG
This sequence comes from uncultured Methanosarcinales archaeon, assembly GCA_964364025.1. Classification (GTDB taxonomy): domain Archaea; phylum Nanobdellota; class Nanobdellia; order Woesearchaeales; family GW2011-AR4. The sequence goes on along the minus strand of CAYIKX010000037.1, from coordinate 3,327 downwards.
GCCAAAATTGCACGCTTCCTGCCCTTGGGCTTCTGGTTCTTGGCATTTTCTGGACTACCGGCACAGACTAGTATGTCTGTGGGTTGTTTGTTGCAAAAGCCTTTTATTGACTGCCCCTTGTAGAAAACAGTTAAACAAACTGTACTGAAAAGGCAATCTTTTCAGGCTTGTTTTTATGTGTCTAAACACTCTGCAATAATAGATTTAAGAAATAGTTGGAGATTTATAAAGGTTATGGTAAAAATAAGGTTGTGTTATCCAGAAACTATTTCCCTACGATAAGTTTCCTTTTAGTATGAAACTTACTAAAGGGAAGTTGATAGAGACAATAAGGAAGAAAAACCAAGGATGGACTACCTATCAAGCAAGGAAGGTAGCAGGCATTTCAATAAGAAGAGTAAACCAAGTCTATAAGCAATATCTGCTCACTGAGCAGATTCCAGAGATAGGCAAGAATAATGGAAGACCTGCAAGACAAATAGAAGACTGGGAAATACAGACGGTGAAGGAAGCATTTGAGAAGTACAGCGTGTCAGCTTCTATCTTGATGAGGCTGATAGAGAGGGATTATGGGAAGCATATTAACCATAACAGGATCCATAGGATTCTGCTTGAGTTAGGCATGGCAAAGAAGAAAGACAAGAAGGACATCAGGAAGAAAGACTGGATAAGGTACGAGAGAAGGCACAGCTTGACTGCTGTGCATATTGACTGGTATTACTACGCTCTTATGCAGCATTGGGTCTTTGCTGTGCTGGATGATGCAAGCAGAAAACTGCTTGCCCTTTTAGAGTGCAATAGCCCAACAACAGAAGCTTCAGTTGAGGGGGAATGGGGCAGGCTATGAAGCATGGAGCTGTTAAGCAGTGCATATGTGACCATGGCTCGCAGTTTGTGAGCAATATTGGAGGCGATTCTAGATTTGCAGAGTTTCTAGACGATAATAGAATACAACAGATACTTTGTAGGATTAAGCACCCGCAGAGCAATGGCAAGGTTGAGAAGTTCTTTGACTTGTATCAGAATAAGCGAGGCTTATTCAAAACTAAAGAGGAATTTATTGTGTGGTACAATGAAATAAGGCCACACAGGAGTCTGAATTTTGAGGTGCTGGAGACGCCCCAGCAGGCTTTCATCAGGAAGATGAAAGCGGAGGTTTAAAATAATGAAGCGAATTATTTTATCGAAAGGAAATAATAAATGGATAACATAGGTAAAAATAAGGGTTTGACAAAAACCAGAAATTTGTTTTGAAATTATATTTATTCAAAATAGATTTGTGTTGGTAAAACTTTGTTGCTGTCGTCTTTTTAATAATAAGCTACCGATCACCCCTTTTGTTCCACTGGAAAGTTGTTGTTTGTTTATTTTCTTCTCTGTTCTTATTTTTTATTATTATTTTATTATTTTTATATATATTTTATTTTCTATATAGAAGATAATAACACAACACAAACAAAACAAAAACAACAATCTTCCACTGGAAATGAAGGGGTCTGCAGAACAAAGAAAATATTTAAATACCACCATTTCGTTTGGAAATTTACGATGGAAAAGGGGTTGGAATCTTTTTTTGAGGTATTTCTAAGGAAAGAAAGTGTATTTTTTGATAAAAGAGCACTCCAATCAAACTATATCCCCGAAACAATCTTTCATAGAGACGAACAGATAAAACAAACGGCAAATATACTCGCACCAGCCTTAAAAGGGGATAAACCGTCCAACATTCTTATTTACGGCAAGACAGGAACAGGAAAAACACTAACAATTAAATACACAGTACAAAAACTTATAGAGGTTGCTGAAAGAGAAAAAATATCATTAAAACCAATATATGTTAATTGTAAACTCAAGAGAAGCACAGATACAGAGTACAGATTGATCGCACAATTAGCAAGAGAATTAGGCAAATCAATACCACCCACCGGGTTACCAACAGAAGAGGTATACAAGGCATTTTTCAAGGCAGTAAACAAACAAAAACAGAACTACATCTTGGTTTTAGATGAAATAGACCAATTAATCAATAAAACAGGAGACAACGCACTCTACAATTTAACAAGAATAAATGAAGATGATACAAAATCACAAATTTCAATTGTAGGAATATCAAATGATATCATGTTCGTTGACAGCTTGGACCCAAGAGTCAGATCCTCTTTGTCTGAAGAGGAAATTGTTTTTCCACCATATAATGCATTTCAAATTCAGACTATTTTAAAGCAGAGAGCAGAGCTTGCGTTCAACAAAGATGCTTTAGAGCAGGGGGTTATAGAAAAATGTGCGGCGTATGCAGCCAGAGACCATGGTGATGCAAGAAGAGCTCTTGAATTGTTAAGGGTGGCTGGAGAGACTGCAGACAGAAAAAACTCAAAAAAAGTCACAACAGCCCATATAGACGAAGCAGAGGAAAAGATAGACAGAGACAGAGTCGTAGACATAGTTACTACACAACCAAAACCGCCCCAGCATGTGCTCTATGCAATACTTACACTTTACCCAAACAGAAACACGAATATATTCACGGGGGAAGTTTACGAAATATACAAGTCATTATGCAATAAAATAAATATCACTATATTAACACAAAGGCGTGTTTCAGATATAATTTCTGAGTTTGACATGATAGGGATAGTAAATGCCAAAGTAATATCAAAAGGAAGGTACGGAAGAACAAGAGATATCTCAATAGAAATCCCACAAACAATTTTACCAAAAATAAAAAATATTTTAGAAGAAAATATACATATTTGACATGCCCCAAGAACTTATAAAAAAAAAACGTGAAATAATAGAGATTTTTCTAAAGAAAGGAGTTTTGATTAGTTCAGAATTATTAAAGGAAATTGATGATTACGGTCAAATAATTAAAATATTTGATATATTAAAAAATAAAAAAATTGAAGACATTGCTGTCGCAGGACTGGATTTAAATAAATTGATTAATCAAACACAACAAGCGACCGAAAACTCAAAACAACCCACATCACAACAACATGATAAAGTTAAAATAATGCTATCATACGGCGAAGATCCAAAAAAAAGAGAGCCGCAGGATTTTATTGATTACTTCAACAACAGGTACAAGGCACTGGAGAAAATATTAAGACAACACAACCAGCTTAAAAACACAATATCCATCAGCAAGCTTAACAACAAAAAAGAAAAAGAAACCATAGCTATAATCGGAATAGTCAGCGACAAGCAAACAACAAAAAACGGCAACCTAATATTCACTTTAGAGGACCCAACAAAACAAATCAGGGTTATAGTAAACAAGAACAAGCCAAAACTGCTCAGCGAGGCAAAAGATGTTGTTTTGGATGA
>CAYIKX010000036.1:0-9462 GCA_964364025.1 uncultured Methanosarcinales archaeon | reverse complement strand
CTCAGAGCAGATTGCGCCTTATATGCCAGATTTTCCATATAAGCCCACAGAAGCAAGGTTTATTGGCAAACCAGTTGATTTTATAGTGTTCAAGGGAATGGATGAGAAGAAGATTGAGGAAGTTGTTTTTGTTGAAGTGAAGACAGGAAAAAGTCAATTATCAAAAGTTGAAAAAACATTGAAATCGGCGATAGAAAATAAAAAGATCTCATGGAATGAATATAGAGTAGCCGAGTTAAAGAAATAAATTTAATAGCAAATCCACTTTTTATTAACTTTTTGTTCCATTAATTAACCCAAATCTTCTTATAGTCGGTTCACGGGTTTTATCGCGATGTATCTCATACTTGAAATCTGAGTTTAGTTGTTGAAATTTCTTGAGATGTTCATCATCAATTTTCGCATTGTAGAATGGAAGATACAGGTCAAAGAAATGATAAACTTCTTCTCTTTTTATACAATTTCCAATACCCACTACAGTATATTCACCATTTGGACTTTGCAACGATGGAACATGGATCTTTTCCTCAGCAACTTCTCGTTGTTCCCATGAGATTGGAAGATCTTTTGAACTTAATATATGTTCTAAAAATTTGTTAGACTTCATTTCCCCGGCATTCCCAATAACCCAAGGCTGTCTATTTATACCTATGTAAAGCTGAGCCACTCGAAAAAAATCCTTAATGTCTGGAACGTCTAAGTTCTGCATAGTAAAATATATGATTTTTTACTTTATAAATCTATCTTTTTTCACCACTTTCTAATAACTACAAAACCGAAAGGTTTATAAAGGGCAGTTTATATTATTACTATTTATGAGTAATAACATTAAAAGGGCATGCGAATTTTGCACTTACAGATGGATTGCTAAAGTTGATAGTCCAAAATCTTGTCCAAGATGTAAGCGTAGATTTGACTACAAAGACGCAAGGCTGGTTCTAGAAATGCTCGGCAAAGAATATGGTTATGATTTAGTGAAGGTGCTAAAATGAGCCTGGAAGACAAAGTAAAGGACAAGGAAAGCAAAGGTTTTATGAGAAAAACGCTTAACATAGGATTTAATCTGGCGATGGCTGGAGCTACAACCGCTTTGTCTATTGCAACAATGGGAAGTACTGGTCTATGGATAGCTGGAGCATTTGCTTCAGGAGGCACAATAGGTTCGTTCATAAAGAAAAAGCCATTATACGAAACTGTGAATAAGGCATTAAAAGACTATTCAACTATAAACGCGATAATTTACCCAGTAATTAGTGCTTGGGACTACATTATCCCTAAACTTCCTGGCACAACTTTGGCGCATAAAATATTTAGAACTTTGTTTGCATCAACAATATTCAACGTGGGATTTGAGGGAATGTATAAAGGAGCTCGCCATCTAATAGATAACAAGCTTAATCCTATTGGAATTACAAAATCAATAAAAAGTAACTTTTACAATAGCTGGAAGAGATCAGCAATAGGATTTTCACCTGCGTATGGATTAGTAGCAAATGGAGTTTCTAATATTTATGGAATTCCTACATTTGCATATAACGCATTAGGCTTGAATCTTTACAGTACTTTAAAGCCAGTTCCAGTTGCAAAACATACTCCAAGCTATATGCCAAGCTACGCTCCAGCAAGAGCATAACATTTATAAATAAACAAAATTTCTTCTAGCTAGAATTTTTCGAGGTGTTTTTTATTATGGAACCGGCAAGGCCTTTAGATGCATTAAATAAAGCAAGAGACAAAAGGATAATTGTAGATTTGAAGAATAACAAGCAGTATATCGGCAAGCTAATATCATTTGATATTCATATCAATATAGTTCTTGAAGATGTTGAGGAAAGGATGAATGGCGAGATGGTAAGAAAACTAAATGCAGTTTTTATAAGAGGCGACACAATAACTGTAATATCAACAGAATAGATTTCTAGAGTGATTTAAATGAAAGGAACACCATCAACTTTTTACAAAAAACTTGACCAAAAGTACGCAAGTGCTGCATTTGCTTCGCAAAGTAGCACAAGGTGGCAGAAATGAAAGGAACACCATCAATGGGCGAGAAGTCCGGCAAGAAAAATATGATTTACTGCCGGCGATGCGGCAAAAGAACGATGAATCTGCATAAAAGCAAATGTGCTTCCTGCGGCTTTGGGAAAAGCAGAAGGCTGAGAAAATATAATTGGCAGAAAAAGGTAAGGTAAAAGTTTGATTCTTAACAAAAAAATGGATTTTTGCTAAATTCGAAGTAAAAGATAAATATTATTAATAATATAAGAATTACTGAATAAAGTAATTTATGTTTTTTATACTTTTTTATAAGTTTCTTTCTATACCTTTCAATAAAATTACCTAATAATCCTAGTCCAATTATAAACTCAAAAACTCTTATAGGAAATATAAGCTTTTCTTTGCATTCTTCAATTCTGTCTTTTTCATCTTGTTTTTTTGTCCAGTTTGTTACTCCCTCTAACTTTTTACTATCATTTTTCCTTTCATATTCGCTTATATTAAATTTACTTGATATATCGCCTATAGTTGTATTGATTTGGGTAATTATTCTTGGTATATTAATTCTAAGTGTATTAAATTCAGATTGAGATAAAGACTTAATAACCAAAGGATTATCAGTGCAATTAAAATCTACTTTATAATCCTTTTCAATAAATAGAGTAATTAATAGTGTATTTTTCCCCTTTACCAAATCGTCATTGAAGTAGTATTCTATAGAGGCATCATTTTTATCACTAATTTTATCTATCCTACAATTTTTAATATAATGCATGTACACAGGTTTATATTGCTCTACTGCGATTATATTTGGATTTGATGTATTTATTGCCTTGTCATTAGATCGCTCATTATCTATTTCTATAATTTGATCTACTCCAATTTTTTCGTTAAAAGCTCCTACTAAGCCGCACTCATAAATTGTTAAACTGAGTATAATTAGTAATAATTTTGACTTCATATTAAACAAACTACTTTGATTTTATATAAAGATTTCTTAAAATAAAAAACAGTGTATTTCAAGGCTGTGATGGTAAATAAGTATTTTTTGAGATTATACATTAATTTTTGATTTAATTTCTATTTTAAATCACTTCAAAAAATGCTTCAACTATCAAATTATGATTTTCTTTCTATATTGAAAATAAGCACTGGACATGCTCGGGTGAAGTATTTAAAGCAGAATCATTTACATAGTTTCAACCTATAAAAGTTGGTGATTTAAAAATGTATAATCAAAAAATTAAACCAAAAGTATACCTTACCCAAAAAACTGCTTATTTGACTGGAGTAATTATTGGCGATGGGAATCTATCCAATTATGTAAAATCTAAGAAAAATGACATTTCTAAAGATTATGCAATAACTATTGATATCTCTGATAGAAAATACCTAATCTTTCTTTTCAAGCTTATTAAATCAATTATAAAAACCAAAACTACGCCTAAGGAACCAATACAAAGAGGCAATAGAGTTCCTCGTTTATATTTAAGAATAAGAAATAAAGAACTATTCACATTTTTAAATCGAATGATGGAAATCCCAAAGGGTGCAAAAAGCTCTAAAGTTTTTGTTCCTTCTAAAATTAAAAAATCTTCACAAGAAATCAAGAAATACTTTTTAGCAGGTTACTTTGATACAGATGGAGGGTTTAGAGGGAATTCCTTAGGGTTTACTACTGCTAGTAAAAATCTTTGTGAAGGAATAAGTAGATTGCTCAAGGAATTCCAGATTCAAAATTCAACTGAAAAATGGCTGAACAAAAGATATAATAATGAATTTTATGGTGTAAAAATAAATAAATCCCAAATAGATAGATTTTTAAGCATCTTTCCTTTACAGAACAAGGAAAAGCTTGGGAGAATCTATTTCAAACATATATGCGGAGGTGCCGGAGCGGTCAAACGGGATAGAAGTTTTATGCTGTCCAAGCTTAGGTTGACCAGGGCAGAAAAGGTGTTATGAGCCTTCTGGCTGTGATTAAAAGACACCTATTGGCTTAGTGCCTACGCAGGTTCGAATCCTGTCCTCCGCATAATTTTTATATACAAGTTATGCTTTTCAAAGCCCTATGGGAAAAAAGAAAAAGAACAAAGCAAAAAAAATTAGCGTAAAAAAAGAAAGATATGATAAGTTCAGAAAAGAAAAGCCAAGCGCCTTGACATTTGCCCCGCCTGAACTTCCAGAAGAGGTAGTGCAACAGAGAAGGCTGGATGAGCAAAAAATTGATAATTTCTGGCGGAGTTACAGAAGGCCTCCTCGAAGATTTATTAGGGAAAGGGACGCAAAGAGCAAGAGATGATCTATTTGCTGATAATCTTTCTTACATCAGGTATTTTTAGAATAAATAGGAATGAAATAACGAACAAAATTAAAACCATTATAAGAGCTGAATTATAACCATACACCACTATCAACCACCCTGCTAGAGGTGGCCCAAAAAGCCCTGTAAATTTTCCAACAATTTGGGAATAGCCAAAAAATTCTCCAATCTTTTGCTGTGGTGTCAGGAAAATAAATAATGTTCGCGATGCGGAAAGTACCCCACCAAATGCAAGACTGCCAAGCAATCCTGCGATCCAAAATATAATAATACTTTTAGAACCAATAAACGAACCAACCACAATAATCCAAATAATACCTCCTAACCTCAAAATATTCTTAGGACCAATCTTATCCGCCATTCTACCAAAGAAAATTGCTCCAAAAGAAGCTACAAGTGACTGTGCCATGAATAATAGTATAAAGCTTTGCAGTGTAACTTCAATCTCTTTTCTTGCAAATAGGAAGAAAAATACATCAATTGCTGCTAATGCATTTGCAAAAAATGCTGCTGAAACCAAAAATGGAAGCATCCCTTCAAGTTTCGCAAGATGTTTAAAAGTTGATCTAATTGCAAGGAAAGTTTCTGTAAAATTGATACTGTGCTGTTTAATAGACTTGTCTTTATGAGTTAAAAAAAATGGTAAAGAAAATAAGAGAAAAAATAAACTTATTGCAGGAAACACTGCTTTAATCCCAGCAACAGTTTCTAACGAATCAGTTGCAAAAAATTTTAATACAAAGTATGTTAAGCCAACACTTGCAATAGTGCCAAAAAATCCAAATCCCATTCCTAAGCCTGAAATTTTTCCCATTTCTTTTTCCGATGCAATGTCAGGCAGAATTGTGTTGTAAATTGACAAGCCCACATTATACAACAAAATTGCAACACCTGCAAGAATCAAACCTAATGCAAGTCCAAATAAAGGCAGAAATCCGATAATAAGCACTGTAAGAATTGTTGGTATTATAATGAACGGCATTCTTATTTTTGTTGCATCAGAGATTGCTCCGATAAAAGGAACGATAATGCTAAAAGCAAAAATCGCTAATGCGACTGTCAAACCAAGCTGAAACTCGTTACCGTTAAGAATGCTAGTAACTAACAATGGCCAGAAAATTGTACGAAAAGGGGAAGTAAAAGCAGTATTAGCAAAATCATACAATGCCCAAGAAATTACTTCTTTTTTGAGCATGCATGTATAAAATTTTGCATCTTTTTAAATTAATCGTTTAAGAAGTGCTTTAGAGCATTGATGAAAATAATACCCCAGTATACCAATTTCTATACGACAAAACAAAAGTTTTTTATAGCAATTTCACATTAAGCTTTATACGTGGGGGTGGATATATTGCAGATTTTTTCAGATAATGACAAAGTAGATTATTTCACAATAGAAGGCAATATATACACCCACAAACAAATTGAGAGAAGAAATGGAATTACATTCATGAGGATGAAAAAGAGGATTCTGAAGAAATAAATGAGCGATAAAAAATTTCTAACATTAGCTCTTATTTTTGCTTTAATTTTGAATTTGGTTTTGTTAGCTTTAAATAAAGTTAATGAATTGGCTTTTTGGATTGTAATAGCTGTTGTTGGGATTTCTGCTTATATAGTTTTACCAAAATTAAAAAGGAAAATTCATTAGAGAAGTTAGGGGCTTCGCTGTCGACCAACCAGTTTTTAGCTGTCAGCCAGACTAACTTTTTGTATAAGCCACTTACGCAAGCAGAGGTTTAAACAACTGCATTTCTGACGTTTAGTCAATAGATGGCTCAAGTTAACTTGCGCTCCCTTGCTCAGTGCTCTTGACATTAATCAGTCTTAGGCAATTTTGTCAATCTAACCGCAGATGGGTACAGCTACGCACCCCCAAATGCTTACGTATCAAGAATATATATTTATAGATTGCCTATATAGAATATATAAAATATAAACAAAAAATAAAGGCCTTATTTGGCCTTTCCCAGAATCCTGAAGACTTTTGTGCCGCACGTGCCGCAAACGCCTTTCATAGCCCTCATGCCATTCTTCATCGTGACTTCCTTGCCGTCCTTAATTTCCACTTCTTTCCTGCACTTCATGCATCTTCCTCTTGCCATTTTAATACACCTCAGAGTTTTAAAATAATCTAGGATTTTAAACCTATAGGTAGGCAATATATTAAGTTATATATAAAGATTTGGTTTTATTATACGTAATTTGCTACTTTATGGTTTATAATTACTCTACAATCTCAAGCAATTCCTTAATATCATTAATTTCATAATCTGCATCAGAGCCTTTTGCTTTTGGGTTGCCATACTTGGCAAAACAAGTGAGCATGCCTAATTTTTTCGCCCCTTTAATGTCTTTTTCAGGCCTGTCGCCAACCATAAGGCATTCACTAGACTTGACTTTCAGCTTATTAAAAGCAATCATAAACGGCTTGTTGCTTGGCTTTAGCTCTTTAGTGTCTTCAAATGTCACTACAACATCGAATAAATGGTTTATTTTCATTGAAACAAGCCTTATCCATGCCTTTAATCTAGGAGCATCAGAGACAATGGCAAGCTTAATGCCTCTTTGCTTTAGCTCAAACAAAACTTCACTAACATGGGGATACGGCTCCAAAAAGCCAATTCTTACCCTTCTATAAGCAACTATGCCGCTTGCTAATATCTCATAATCAATCTTTTTTGCAATTTTTTTCAGAAATTTCTGGAATATTGTTTTTTCCTCCAATCCATATTTGTCATAAAGTTCAAACAACTCTTTCATTGCCTTTTCTTTGTTTACATTCAAGCCGGCGCCAATCATGGCAGAAACAGCAGCATCGCAGCTAAGCTTCTTCATAGTCATAAAATCTATTAAAGTATTGTCCAAGTCGAAGATAACTGCTTTTATCATAAGTTAAGAAGAAATCTTTTTATTATATAAAGTTATTGAGTAGCAATAATTGGAGATGCTTCTACTATTTCTTCTAAATCATTTTGCTTTCTGTAATCAGGAATAGGAGGTCCAAATTTTATTGCTCTTACATACTGAAGATTTTGGGTAAATAAATTATACAATGTTCTTATTCTACTATACCTTCCTTCGTCAAGGTTTCTGAATTCTTTCCATCTATCTGAATTGCCAGAGAAGGGAGGACTCACTGTTAATTCATCCTTCAAGTCATATAATCGAATTTCAAATCCGAACACCCGTTTCCTGATACTTACATTCCAAAAATCTATAAGAATATTTTGTGTTGGACGAGACAATATGAATAATGGGTTCAACAATTTGAGTAAAGAAGGTTTTGGTATATCAGACATATTTTTTAGAAAATCGTCTATTGATAATGCGTCGTACATATCTGGCAAAAATTGACCCATAAAACCGAAGTGCTGGTTTAAATAATGCATTTATTCAAGAAATTTAAGTATTAATTAAAGCTTATCGCTTAATTACTCAATATAAAACATCTGCGCTTCAATCCATTCGCTTCTGCATCTTGGGCATTTGGTTGGCTTGCCTATTTTGCTTCTTTCCTTGAATATAAAATTGCAGCTTTTGCAATACGCAGGGATTGTTTTTAGTTTTTTTGGCTTGATGGATTTTTCTATATGTCCTAAATCTTCTAAAATTTCCTTTAATGTGGTTTGGAAATAGTTTGCAAGCTGCTGGGCTGTTTGTTTATTTTGCTGCAGAATTTCTATTATTTGCTGGCGGCGGGTCATAAATAAGAGATATTTTTTTAAATTATAAAGTTAAGCGCGCCCAAGATAACTTGATATAGCATCTCTTGCTTGTATAGTCTTAATTCTTAGATCAGGCGGCAAATTAGGATTGCCAAGAGAATTATTACATACAGCAACTAGCAAGTCTCGCACTTCATTCAGGGCAGACCTTTTGGAATATGTTAAAACGTTTCTTGATGATTGTTCAACAGTTCCTGTATGAAGAATAGCCTTTGCTTGCGCTCTTTCGTAATTTGCATTCCAATCAGCCCATACTACTTTTATTCCATCTTGCTGCATTTGCGCGATTGCTGCGGTATGATTTCTACCATATTGACGTGCCAGCCTTTCTATATATTCTGCTGTGAGTCCTACTACGTCTTCTTTACTTTGCCCATTCATGCCTGCATATTTTTTGAAATTTTCCAACGACGGCTCTTGATTAGTCCTTATTACCTGATTTGTATATTTCAATACTTTGTCAACTAGGGTCATCTGTTTTTTGTCAAGTTGAGCTTTTTCAGCATTATATGGTGTGCTGCCAGCCTTATGCTTCAATTCCAAATTTCTTAGGGATGTTACATAATCAATCGTTACATTAGGTAAAATACCTGCGACGACTCCAACAACTTTTCTTTGGGTGTAAGTATTATTGCTTGATAAATCATTTAATTCCTCAAGAATTTTAGCTGCATGTTTATCGTCAGATGCAACAAGAGAGTCAAAAACATTTTGAGTTAAGGGAACGGGATTTTTAACATCTTCACCACAATCATGACTTGTTGTAAAAAACTTCCGTGAAAAGTGGAAAGCAGCTCCTAAAAGTACCGCTTGCGGCTCCTGCATTTTAACTAATTGTTCCAATGTAGCATCTTGTTTAACATTACGTCCAGATAGAAAATCTGCCAATTGTTTATCTTGAGCTGCAACTACATCTTCAAATCCACTGGCAACAACAAATTCACGGGCTTTTTTAAATCTTTCTTCACTATAGTACAAATCTCTCTGTGCATTAGCCGCTACAACATAGGAGGGTATTGTTTCTTGTCCCATATTCGTTCATAACATGAGATTAATGTTTTATTTTTAAACCTTTTTATTTTATCACTTTGAAATAGTATACTTTATTTCAAATTCTCATTAAAAAATCCAATAACTCTTTTCTCGTATTCTTTTGGATTTATCGCATGACTCATCCCATGATCGGCTCCTTTGACAATCCAAATCTCTGCTTTTTTGTTTGCATCGTGCAATAAATATGCTTCTTCAACTGGGATTTGAGAATCTCTTTCTGCATGTATCAGCAATATCGGAATTTTGATATTCTTTATATTATCAACTGGATTTACATTATCAATATTGATTCCTAAAAACAAAATTCCATATAATTTTGTCAAATAAGCTAATGGATACTTTAAAATAAATAAGATTCTG
>CAYIKX010000035.1:7929-9546 GCA_964364025.1 uncultured Methanosarcinales archaeon | reverse complement strand
AAGCAATGCCCTTGAATGCTCTGCCACAGAATACAAAGCAGCTAACTCAAGTATTTTTTTTCTAAGCTCATTCACATCATAACCAATTTTTTTAGCAACATCATTCCAAACCTTGCCTATATTTTCAACTTCATCAACATTTAGGTAGGAAGAATAAGGCAGAAATTTCCGCATTAAATCTTCATCAGCCCTTACGCCTGTAATTTCATATAATTTTTTCATTACAGTGGGAAAAGTTGTCTCATAGCTTGTTGATTTTCCTTGTGTGAACCATGCATTCCTTTCATGCCCCATGCCCATGTCAAGAACTTTAAGGCTTAGCTCCTTATAACTGCTTGGTGTCTGCTCAAACATCATATAAACCTGGTTTCCTAATTCAAGTCCTCGGGAGAAATATTCCATGCAGGGTCCAAAATTTCCTCCTCCAGCCCAAGCATCTTCATGAAATTTTATCTCTTCATTCAGCAATCCTAATCCTTGTTTCAGCCAGTTGTGTATGTCAGTAAAATATTTTTCCTGGTTCCAGTCCTTTGGCTTCATGAAAGCATGCTGTCCAATCATGACAAAAGCGCAGTAATGAGCTCCTGTTATTCCGATATTATCAATGTCGTTAAAGCGCAGGCACATTTGAGGCACAACCAATGGATTCGCTGGCGGCTCTACTTCTCCGCTTACAACATAAGGCTGGAAATCATAAATAGAAGCCTGAACAAAATCCGTATCATTACGCCATCTTGCAACAACAGGGTAGCGCTTTATTGGAGTGTAGCCCCATTTTTTAAATAAGCTTGAGAATTCTTTCCAAACACCTATATAATCAAGTTGTTTTTTTGCTGGCGTATTTCCAATAAACCTAAAACCGCCTGAACAGGCAGGATTGCCGCAAATATTGTCGTTTGTTGTCGACCAATAGAAAGTGCCGCATTTAGTACACTTTTTTCTACTGAATCCTTCTGCCTTAAGAACAGAGGTAGCATAATATTTATCAGGGTCTTTGCTTGCCTTTACTTTAAATTCCTGTTTAATTTCTTTGTCTGTTGGCATAATTATAAAACAAATATAAAGTTATTAAAAATTTATTGGTTTTTTAAAGAAATTTTGATTTGACAATCAATCTAACGTCTAATTATTTTGCCAGGGATAAATTTTCTGGGTTTAATCCACCATTCTGGATATATTTTTTTAAACCCCACACCCTCAAAGTCTATTTCACCTCTTAAGTCGTTATGAATAAAACAACCTGGTCTTATGTAAGGTAATAAATTACTCAAAATGGCGTCTTTAGTTTTAGATGCTTCAGTAAAAGCTTTTACCATAATTACGTCTACACCATTCTGTTTGATTAATGGTGGCACAAATTTAGTAGCATCACCTTGGTTACTTCCATAATAAGCCACTAATAATTTTTGCTCGCCAATAAAAGTAAAACTAAATTCATTACCCTTAATATGTAAGTTTTTGATTATGTTCGTTCTTTCTAAAAGTCTCATTGTTTCGGTTAAAAACATTAAACCATCTTGGACATCCTGTAATATGTATACTTCAGCTCTAGGAAAACAAAAAATAATAACTACATCCGCAAGTGCTCCAGGATAGTAAGCTATACTAAATTTCTGA